>NZ_CFIFWG010000001.1:0-40411 GCF_984466335.1 Roseitalea sp.
AACTCGGCATGGAGGCGATCTGGCGCATCGAGGTCGAGGACGTCCCCGCCTTCATCGTCATCGACGACACGGGCAACGACTTCTTCAAGGCGTTGAATCTGGGGTGACGGCCGATTGGCCGGCTCACCACATCGTCCTGGCGGCGCGTTCCGGCCAGGCCTCGTCATAGGCGCCGCCGTCGATTCGGTCTTGCGTCTGCGCCGCCAGCACATCGCCCGGCGTCGGGATGGCGGCCGGATCGACATGGTTGGCCGCATCCCAGAGCCCCGCGCGCATGACCGCCCGGCCGCACTGGGTGTAGACTTCGCCGACGGTGACGATAATGGCCGAGCGCGGCTGTTTGCCGTCGCGTTCCAGCGAGGCGAGAAGATCGGCATCGGTGGTGACGATCGCCGTGCCGTTCATCCGGACGGTCGTGTGAGAGCCCGGAATCAGGAACAGGAAGGCGACGCGCGGATCGCGCACGATGTTGCGCAGCGTGTCGATGCGGTTGTTGCCGCGCCAGTCGGGGACGATCAGCGTGGTCTCGTCGGCGACCACGAACGCGCCGCCCAGTTCCCCGCGCGGCGAGCAGTCCAGCCCTTCCGGGCCGACGCTGGCCAGCGTGAAGAAGGGCGAAGCTTCCAGAAGACGGCGATATTCGGGCGTGATGCGGTCCGCCACCTTGGCGAGCGAGGCTTGGCCGGGCGCGCCATAGAGCGCTTCGAGCATCGCGACCTCGGTGACCGGTGCATAATAGCTCATCGGCTCAAGCCTTTCTCAGCCAGTTCGGCCAGATAGGCGGCCCATCTGGCGTCCTTGTCGCGGCCCAGTTCGTCCAGATAGGCCCAGGTGAAGATGCCGGTCGCGTGCATGTCATCGAAGACGATGCGCACCGCATAGTTGCCGACCGGCTCCACCTGCATGATCTGCACGTTCTTCTTGCCGCCCACGGTCTTGCGCTGCTCGGAACTGTGGCCCTGCACCTCGGCGGACGGTGACATCACGCGCAGCATTTCGGCCGGCAGGGCGTGGCGCGTGCCGTCCTCGAACGTGACGGTCAGGCATGCGCGGTCCCGCGAGACGCGCAGTTCGGTCGGCCAGACACCGCTCATCGACGATCGTTCCTCGCAAAGCTCGCCATCACCGGTCCGCAATTGCGCCTTGCACCCTTGACGGTCAAGCAAAAGCGGAAAAATGTGTATTGACGTTCAACGCGAGTTGCCCATGTCCGCCGATCCGCTTGCCGACACCCCTTCGATGATCGACCCGTTCGGGCGCGTGGTCACCTATCTGCGCGTGTCGGTCACCGACCGGTGCGACTTCCGCTGCGTCTACTGCATGTCCGAGCAGATGACCTTCCTGCCCAGGAAGGACCTTCTGACGCTTGAGGAACTGGACCGGCTGTGCACCGTCTTCATCGAAAAGGGCGTCCGCAAGCTGCGCCTGACCGGGGGCGAACCGCTGGTGCGCAAGAACGTCATGCATCTGATCGGGCAGCTTTCGCGGCACCTTGAATCGGGCGCGCTCGAAGAGCTGACGCTGACCACCAACGGCTCGCAACTGTCGCGATTCGCCGGTCAACTGGCCGATTGCGGCGTGCGCCGGATCAATGTGTCGGCCGACACGCTCGATCCGGACAAGTTCAAGGCGATCACCCGCTGGGGCGATCTGGGCCGCGTGCTCGGGGGAGTGGAGGCGGCCAGGAAGGCCGGCCTCCGGATCAAGATCAACGCGGTCGCGCTCAAGGGCTTCAACGACACCGAGATCGAGCCGATGATGCGCTGGGCGCATGGCGAAGGGTTCGATTTCACCCTGATCGAGACCATGCCCATGGGCGAGATCGACGAGGACCGAACCGACCGGTACCTGCCGCTCTCGCGGGTGCGCGCGGACCTTTCCGAGCGGTTCACGCTGGAGGACATCCCCTACAGGACGGGCGGTCCGGCGCGCTATGTGCGCGTGGCCGAAACCGGCGGCCGGCTCGGCTTCATCACGCCGATGACGCACAATTTCTGCGAAAGCTGCAACCGGGTGCGGCTGACATGCACCGGAACGCTTTACATGTGCCTTGGCCAGGAGGATGCCGCCGACCTGCGCGCGCCCTTGCGCCGTTCCGAGGGAAACGAACTGGTCGCCGCCGCCATCGACGAAGCCATCGGCCGCAAGCCAAGAGGCCATGATTTCGTCATCGACCGGACGACGAAGACGCCCGCGGTCGGCCGCCATATGAGCGTGACGGGCGGCTGAAGCCAGGGCGGCGATGATCGCGCGCTCGAAGCGCTCGATTAAATCCCGCACGGCAAAGCGCTCTTCTGCGGCTGTTCAGGGTCCGGCAGCCGTGATAGCGCATCGGGGCTTTCGCCGGCATGTCGTCGGCCCCCTCCCCCCGACGGACCCGCCCGCCATGAACGCCGCAGCGCCCCTCACCCGAAACCTGCCCGCCATCGCGTTCATGGTCGCTGCCATGGGCCTTTTTGCGCTCGACGACAGTTTCATCAAGCTCGCCTCGGCCAGCATCAATGTCGGCCAGATCATCACCCTGCAATGCGTGATCTCGGCCACCATGTTCGGCCTTTTGACACGGCTGTCGGGCCGGCCGCTGTGGAGCCGGGCCTATCTTGAGCGTCCGGTCATCGCGCGAAACGTCGGCGAGGTTATCGGCGTCATCTGCTTCGTCAGCGCCATCGTCGCCATGCCGCTGTCGAACGCTTCGGCCATTTTGCAGGCGCAGCCGCTGGCGGTCACGCTCGGCGCGGCCCTGTTCCTGGGCGAGAAGGTGGGCTGGCGGCGCTGGACGGCCGTGCTGATCGGCTTTGCCGGCGTCATGATCATCGTGCGGCCGGGCATGGCGGGCTTTTCGCCGGCCGCCCTGCTGGCGGTCGTCGCCGTCATCGGCCTGGCCATGCGCGATCTTGGCACGAGGCGCGTTGCGAGCGAGGTTTCGACGCTCCAGCTGTCGACCCTGGCAAGCCTGGTGATCATCCCGCCGGGCATCGTGCTGATGATCGCGCTGGGCGGCTGGCAGCCCCTCGACCGGGCAACGCTCGGCCTGGTTCTCGCCGCCGCCGTGGCCGGCATGCTCGGCTATTACACGCTCACCGTCTCGATACGCATGGGCGAGTTGTCCGTCATCGCGCCGTTCCGCTACACGCGTCTTCTGTTCGCGCTGATCCTCGGCGCCTTGCTGTTCGCAGAGCGGCCCGACACACCCATGCTGATCGGTTCGGCGATGATCATCGGCACCGGCATCTACGCCTTGTACCGGGAGCGCATGCGCGCGCGCCAGAGCGCCGCGCGCCAAGCGCCGGCGCACTGAGCGGCGGCGGGCCGGCAGCGCTTCAATTTTCCTCATCCGAGCTTTTCGGATTTCGCGTTTGTTGCGCCCCTCGGCGGCCGATAGCTTGAAAGGCACGCCTGGCCAGCCCGAAGGGACCGACGCCATGACGAAACGGCTCGATCATCATCATCGCGATCCGCCAGCGGCGGACTATGATCGCATCCGGCGCCTTGCCGCCAGCGAGCGCCGGCGGGCCATCGGCGCCTTCATGCGCATGGTTTTCAAATGGCGTGGACGGCAAGGCACGACGCGCTGAAAGACGGGAGCGGCCCGCCGCGCGCGGGGGGATGTTGTCTCCGGTGTCATCCGGGCACCATCTGGCGGGTAGGCAGCCGGCCCGAAGCCCGGTAGACAGGAGCAAACCTCCTCGCCGGATCGCTCCATGTCTCAAGCCATTCCCGCCGGGCGGGCCAATGCGCGCCTCATCCTGCTGACGCTCGTCGTGCTGGCGGCGACAAGCCCGCTCGCCATCAACATGTTCATGCCCTCCATGCCGTCGATCGCGGCCGATTTCGGTGTTCCCTATGCCAAGGTGCAACTGGGCCTGTCGCTCTATCTGGGCTTCATGTTCGTTCTGCAACTGGTGGCGGGCCCCGTGTCCGATCGCATCGGCCGCCGGCCGGTGCTGATCGCCGGCATGGCGATCTTCATCGTCGGCTCGCTTGTGTGCGCCCTTGCGCCCAACGTCGAAACCTTCCTCGCCGGCCGGATCGTCCAGACCGCCAGCGCGGCCGGGCTCGTGCTGTCGCGCACCATCGTGCGCGATCTCTATCCGCGCGAAAGGGCCGCCTCGATGATCGGCTACATCGTCATGGGCATGGCGGTTGCCCCGATGATCGCCCCGGCGGTCGGCGGCCTGGCGGACGAGGTCGCAGGCTGGCGCGCCCCTTTCGTCATGCAGGCCGTGTTCGGCCTCGTCGCCCTGCTGGCCGTTTTGGCGTTTCTGCCCGAAACCAACGCCAATCGGGGCCAGACGGCCCGCGCCCAGTTCGCCGCCTGGGGCGTTCTGGCGCGAATGCCTCCCTTCTGGCTCTACGCGCTGACCTCGGCGCTGTCCTCGGCGGTGTTCTTTGGCTTCCTTGGCGGCGGGCCGGCGGTTTCGAGCGCCCATCTGGGGCAGTCGCCATTTGACTACGGCCTTTGGTTTTCGCTGTGCGCGTTCGGCTACATGACCGGCAACTACCTGTCGGGGCGCCTGTCGCAGGCCCGCGGCGTCGAGCGCATGGTGCGTGACGGCACCATTGCCGCCCTGGCCGGCACGGCCGCCGCGCTGGCGTTGTTCGCCGTCGGCATCGACCACCCCGCCTCGCTGTTCGTGCCACTCAGCCTGATCGGTGTGGGCAATGGTCTGGTCATGCCCAACGCCACCGCCGCGGTCATCGGCCTCAGGGCGGAGGCATCCGGCGCCGCATCGGGCCTTATGGGCGCCATGCAGATCGGCGTCGGAGCGCTCGCCTCCATCGCCGGCGCCCTTGCGGCCGGCACCGGCGGCTCGCCGATCGGCCTGACGGCGCTCCTGTTCGGGTTCGCCGCGGTCGCGTTCGCCGTCGCGCTGGTGGCCATCCGCTCGCCGGGCGAGGGATCGTGAGCGTTTTCGCATTGAGCCGCAAGGCGCGCTCGGGCATGGTCGTGCCATGAGAACACGCATCGGACCGGCCGAAGACCCAGGCTGCATCATCGCGCCCGACCCGGACGCGCCCGGCCTTTCGGCGCAGGTCGCAGGCCAGGACCAGGACGGCAATCCGGTCATCGCCCGCGTGGTCGCCGAACGGCCCCTGACGCTGTACCTGAACCGGCAGGAGATCGTCACCATGATGACGATCGGCGACCATGCCGGCCTGCTCGCCGTCGGCTATCTGGTCAACCAGAACATGCTCGGACCCGACGACGAGATCACCGCCATCGACCATGACGACGATCTCGATGTCGTGGTGGTCCGCACGGCCCGCCAGACCGACTATGAGACGGTGCTGCAAAAGAAGGTGCGCACCTCGGGCTGCGCGCAGGGGACCGTCTTCGGCGATGTGATGGAGGGCTTCGGCGAGGCGGCGCTGCCCGGCGACGCCGTGCTGCGCACCTCCTGGCTGCATGCGCTGACACGGACGATCAACACCATGCCGAGCCTTTATCTCGCCGCCGGCGCGATCCATGGCTGCGTGCTGTGCGAGCGGGACCGGCCGCTCGTCTATATGGAGGATGTGGGCCGGCACAACGCGGTCGACAAGGTCGCCGGCTGGATGCGGCTGAACGGCGTGACCGGCGGCGACAAGATCTTCTACACGACCGGCCGGCTGACCTCGGAGATGGTCATCAAGACCGTCATGATGGGCATTCCCGTGCTCGTGTCGCGCTCGGGCTTTACCGCCTGGGGCGTCGAGCTGGCCCGGCAGGCGGGCCTGACGCTGATCGGCCGGGCGCGCGGCAAGCGCTTCACGGTCCTGTCCGGCGAGGGGCGGATCGTCAGGGACATGGACTGGTCGAAGGTGGCCGACGAGGCGCCCGAGCACCGGCGCAAGGGCGCGCGCGATGGCTGAGGCGGGGCCGCAGCGCGCGCGCATATTCGGGGCCGTGCTGGCCGGCGGCCGGTCGCGCCGCATGGGCGGGACCGACAAGGCGCTGATCGAGCTGGCCCGCCGGCCGCTGATCGCCCATGCCGTCGAGCGCCTGGCGCCGCAGGTGGGCGCCATCGCGATCAACGCCAACGGGGACGGCGCGCGCTTCGCCGGGCTCGGCCTGCCGATCTTCGCCGACACGATCACCGGTCATGCAGGCCCGCTCGCCGGCGTGCTCGCGGCCATGCGGTTCGCGCGCCGAACCGATGAAGCGCACACCCATGTCGCCACCGCCGCCACGGACACGCCCTTCTTTCCGGCCGATCTGGTCGCCCGGCTCGCCACTGCCGCCGGAACGCCGGACACGATCGCCATGGCGACCTCGGACGGCAACCGGCATCCGGTCTTCGCGCTCTGGCCGCTCGCGCTCGCCGACGATCTTCAGGGCTGGCTGGCTTCAACCGACACGCTCAAGGTCATGGCGTTCGTCCGGCGCCACCGCCTCGCCCCGGTCGCGTTCGCCCCGCGGGCCGGCGGCGCCGACCCGTTCTTCAACATCAACACGCCCGACGATCTGGCCCGTGCCGACGGGCTTTTTCAACAGGGGACCTGGTAATGCGCCAGGCCCCGCCCCGCTTCGGCATCGTCGGCTGGAAGGACACCGGCAAGACGACCATGACCGCAAGGCTCGTCCAGGAACTGACCCGGCGCGGCCGCCGCGTGGCGACCGTCAAGCACGCCCATGCGACGTTCGACATCGACCAGGTAGGCACGGACAGCCACGCCCACCGCGCGGCCGGCGCGTTCGAGGTCGCGATCGTCTCTCCGAGGCGCTGGGCGCTGATGCACGAAAACGCCGAAGACGAGCCCGAAGCGGCGCTGGACGAGATGATCGCCCGCCTGTCGCCCTGCGACATCGTGCTGATCGAGGGGTTCAAGGCGGCACCCCACCCGAAGATCGAGATGCGGCGCGGCACGCGGGCCGGCGCCCCGCTCCTGGCCGCCACCGACCCGGCCATCGTCGCGCTCGCCTTCGACGAGGTGCCCCCCGACGCCGCCGGCTTCGGCCGGCCCCTCTTCCAGCGGGACCAGACCGGGGCGATCGCGCAACTGGTCGAAGCGGTCTGCGGCCTGTCGGCGATGCCCGATCGCGGGGCGGCGCGATGAGCCGGGCCCGCAGGCTGGTCGACGACTGCTTCGTCCATGACGGCCGGCGCATGCGCCATGACGACGTGCTGGACCTGCTGGCGGAGCGGCTCTGCGCCGTCACGGGCCATAAGAGCGTGCCCGTCATCGGCGCGGCCGGGCGTATCGCCGCGGCCGGCGTGGCCGCCTCGATGCATGTGCCGCAAAGCGACAACGCGGCCGTCGACGGCTATGCGTTCGCCCATGCGCGCTATCTCGGCCATGGCGGCCGGCTGAGGGTCGCCGGGCGGATCGCGGCGGGCGATGCCCCGTCGGACGCCGTGCCGGACGATGCCTGCGTGCGCATCTTCACCGGCGCGCCGATGCCGCACGGCACCGACACCGTCGCCATGGAAGAGGATTGCCGGGCGGGGGCCGACGGCCGGATCGCGGTTCCGCCGGGCCTTGCGCCGGGCGCCAATCGCCGCCGCGCGGGGGAGGATTTCAGGCCCGGCGACCCGATCGTCGAGGCGGGCGGGGTCCTGCGGCCGCAGGATCTCGCCGCCCTGTCGGCGAACGGGCACGCGCAGGTGGCCGTGCGCCGCAGGCTGCGCATCGCGATCCTGTCGACCGGCGACGAGATCGTGCAGCCCGGCGCGCCGGCCGGCCGCGCGCAGGTCTACGACGCCAACAGGCCGATGCTGCGCGCGCTCGCCGAAAGGCCGGCGACGCGCGTGACCGATCTGGGCCATGTCGGCGACGATCGGGACCGGCTCGAACGGACCGTCGCCGAGGCCGCCGCGCGCCACGATCTGATCATCACCTCGGGCGGCGCCTCGCGCGGCGAGGAGGACCATATGCGCGCCGTGCTCGATGCGCTCGGCAAGCGCCATCTGTGGCAGATCGCCGTCAAGCCGGGCCGGCCGATGCTGTTCGGCCAGATCGGCGACACGGTGCTGGTCGGCCTGCCCGGCAATCCGGTGGCCGTGCTGGTGTGCTTTGCGCTCTATGCCAACGCGGTGATCGGCCACCTTTGCGGCGCGCCCGCCCGCCGTCCGCGCGGCTACCCGCTTCCGGCGGCCTTCGACATCGCGCGCAAGAAGACCGGCCGCCGCGAGTTCCTGCGCGGCTGGGCCGCGCCCGATCCCCGCACCGGCGCCCTTGCGGCCCACAGGTTTCCCCGCGACGGCTCGGGTCTGATCTCGGGCCTTCAGGCCGCCACCGGCCTGATCGAGCTGGACGAGGATGTCGCAGGGGTCGCGTCCGGCGACCCGGTGCGCTTCATTCCTTTCTGCGATCTCGGGCTTGCCGCCTGGTTCGGGCCGGCGCGATGAGCACGGACCCGGCGACGGCGCGAAACGCGCGGCCCTCGGGACCGCCGCACAGCGAAGAGCTCCATCCCCTGCCCGCCGACCGCTTCGGCGGCTATAATGCGTTCTCGCTGGCGCTGCACTGGCTGAGCGCCGCCCTGATCGCCATGCTGCTCGCGGCGCTTGTGGCCGGCCGCGGCGAACTGCACGCCTCGCTGGCCATCCTCGCCGCGCCGATCGTCCTGTTCGGCGCCATATGGCGCCTGTTGCGCGGCTTTGCCCGGCCGGCGGACCTTCCCGCCGCGCTCTGCCTGATGGCCCGCCTCCTCGCGCTGGCCATGCTCATCGCCTCGATCGCGCTGGCCCTTTCGGGCCTTGCCCTGCCGCTCGCCGGCGACGGCGCGCTCACGCTTTTCGGGCAACGGCTCCTCACCGCGCCCTGGCCGGCGGACGCGGAGCTGGCCGCCCGGCTCGGCCGCCTGCACGGCGCGGCCGGGGCCATGCTTGTCGCGGGGGTCGCGGTCCATCTGGTCCTGGCCGGCGCTCATGCCGCGCTCGGCCTGCACGCGATCAACCGCCGCCCGTTCACGCCCGTGCGCGGCGGGCGCTGATCGCGCCGGACAGCGGGCGCCGAACCGTCATTTTCGGTTGCAAAGCGCTTCAAAGTCGTGGGAACATCGCGGCCAGAGCCCGCCCGCAAGGCAGGCGAACAACCGCTCGCCCGCATGCGAGCCACGCGCGAAAAGGGGATTTCATGCGCTTGACCACGACGTTGCTGGCCACGGCCGCGACCCTTGCCCTGTCGCTCGGTGCCGCCCAGGCCGAGGGGACGAAGATCAAGATCGGCACCGAGGGCGCCTACCCGCCTTTCAACGTGCTCCAGGCCGACGGCTCACTGACCGGCTTCGACATCGATATCGCCAAGGCTCTGTGCGAGGAGATGGGCGCCGAATGCACGTTCGTCACCCAGGATTGGGACGGCATCATACCCGCGCTTCTGGCCGGCAAGTTCGACGCGATCATCGCCTCCATGTCGATCACCGAGGAACGCAGGCAGATCGTCGACTTCACCAACAAATATTACAACACCCCGCCGGCGATCGCGGTGCCGAAGGATTCCGACATCACCGAGGCGACCGATGCGGGCCTGGCCGGCCGCACGATCGGCGCCCAGTCGGCGACGACACATTCCAACTATGCCGAACAGAAGCTGTCCTCGGCCGACCTTCGCCTCTATCCGACGCCGGACGAATACAAGCTCGACATCGTCTCGGGCCGCATCGAGGCGGTGATCGACGATGTGGTCGTGCTGTCGAAATGGCTTGCGAGCGAGGACGGCGCCTGCTGCAAGATTCTCGACACGCTGACGCCCGATCCTCTGATCAACGGCGAGGGCATCGGGATCGCCGTCCGCAAGGGCGAGGACGATCTGCGCGAAGCCTTCAACGCGGCGATCAAGGCCATCCGCGCCAACGGCGTCTATCAAGAGATCAACGACGGATATTTCGAATTCGACGTCTATGGCGGCTGACGGCCGGACGCCGACCGAATGAGGAAAGCGGCGGGGGCGGCCTGTCTCCGCCGCTTTCATGTTCGCACCTGACGCGATGGTTTGATTGCCGATGCAAGCGCTGAGCTATCTGGCGTTCGGGGATGCGGGCTGGGGCGACGAGATCGCGACCGGCCTTGTCGTCACCGCCTCGCTTGCCATCGCCACGCTCCCGGTCGGCCTTGGCGCCGGTTTCCTGCTGGCCCTCGCCAAACGGTCGGGCGAGCCAACGCTACAGATGGCCGCCGACGTCTACACCACCATCTTTCGCGGCCTGCCCGAGCTTTTGACCATCTTCATGGTCTATTTCGGCCTTCAGATCGCCATCCGCCAGATCTCGCTGGCGCTCGGCTTTGAGGGTGGCCTCGAAATCAGCGCCTTCATCGCCGGCATGATCGCGCTGGCGGTGGTCTTTTCGTCCTATGCGAGCGAGGTGTTCGTGTCGGCGTTCCGCGCCATTCCGGACGGCCAGCACGAGGCCGGCTATGCGCTTGGCCTGAACCGCTGGCGGACCATGCGCACGATCGTCGCGCCCCAACTCGTCCGCATCGCCCTGCCGGGCCTTGGCAATCTGTGGCTCATCCTCTTGAAGGACACCGCGCTGATCTCGGTGATCGGCCTTTCGGACGTCATGCGCCAGGCGGGCATCGCCGCGCGCGTGACCAAGGAGGCGTTCGTGTTCTTCTCGATCGCCTGCCTCCTCTATCTTCTTCTGGCGATCGCCTCTTCCATCGTCTTCGCCCGGATCGAGCGGGCGGCCAAGCGCGCCGAGGCGCACCCGTGAGTGTCATCCGGCACACGCTGCTGGCGCCGCAGCCCGCGCCGCCGGGCGCCGCCCGCCGCTGGACCGGCGCCCGCATTTGCGGCCACGCGCTGATGGTCCTGTGGGCCGTGGCGGGCCTGTCGATGGCCTGGTGGCTGATCGGCGCCTGGGACATCGGCTTCGTCGAACGCCACCTGCCGCGCTATCTGAGCGGGCTGGCAACGACGCTGACGCTGGTCTCGATCTCGATCATGGTGGGCGCGCTGCTGTCGTTCCCGCTCGCCTTCATGCGCATGTCGTCGAACCGGCTGCTGAGCGGCATCGCCTATGGCTATGTCTATTTCTTTCGTGGCACGCCGCTGCTCGCCCAGCTCTTCCTGATCTATTACGGCTTCGGCTCCCTGCGCGCCGAACTGGAGGCGGTGGGCCTGTGGTGGTTCTTCCGCGATGCGTGGAACTGCGCCCTGTTCGCCTTCACGCTCAACACCGCCGCCTATCAGGTCGAGATCCTGCGCGGCGCGATCGAGAGCGTGAAGCCGGGCCAGTGGGAAGGCGCAGCCGCGCTCGGCCTCAACAAGCTCCAGACCTTCGGCGGGATCATCCTGCCCCAGGCGATGATCGTCGCGCTCAGGCCCTATGGCAACGAGATCATCCTGATGATCAAGGGCTCGGCCGTGGTCGCGCTGATCACCGTGTTCGACCTGATGGCCGTCACGCGCCGGGCCTTCTCCAGCACGTTCGACTTCCAGACCTATATCTGGGCGGCGATCTTCTATCTGGCGATCGTGGAGACGCTGCGCATCGTCTGGGCGCGGCTCGAAAAGCGGCTGACGCGGCACTTGAAGCGTTAGAATCATCGTATCAAGCGCGCAAATCGGCATGTGAACCCATCCGGCCAGCCGATTCCGAGCGCATCGCTTTTTTGCGCTTTGCCGATGGGGGCCCAGGCGCTATGGCTGCCCCGAAACGCACGAGCGGGAGACGACGGCATGGCAAAGGCGGCATTTATCGGACTGGGCGTGATGGGCTATCACATGGCCGCGCATCTGAAGAACCGCGGCGGCCACGCGGTCACCGTCTACAACCGCACCGCCGCCAAGGCCGAAAGATGGGTCGCCGAGCATGGCGGGGCGGCGGCCCCGACCCCCGCCGAAGCCGCCCGGGACGCCGACTTCGTGTTCGCCTGCGTCGGCCGCGACGCGGATCTGTGGCAGGTGACGATGGGCACGGACGGCGCCTTCGCGGCGATGAAGCCGGGCGCGGTCTTCATCGACAACACCACCGCCTCGGCCGACATCGCCCGCAGGCTCGGCGCGGCGGCGGGCGAGCGCGGGCTGGGCTTCATCGACGCGCCGGTCTCCGGCGGCGAGGCGGGCGCGGTCAACGGCGTGCTGACCGTCATGTGCGGCGGCGATCAAAAGACGTTCGACAAGGCCAGGCCGGTCATCGAGAGCTTTGCCAGGATGGTCGGCCTGATGGGACCGGCCGGTTCCGGCCAGCTCACCAAAATGGTCAACCAGATCTGCATCGCCGGGCTCGTTCAGGGCCTGTCCGAGGGCATTCATTTCGCCAAGCGCGCCGGCCTCGATGTCGAGGCGGTGATCGGGGTCATCTCCAGGGGCGCGGCCGGCTCCTGGCAGATGGAGAACCGCCACGGGACGATGAATGCCGGCGAATACGACCATGGCTTCGCCGTCGACTGGATGCGCAAGGACCTTGAGATCGTGCTCGCCGAAGCGAACCGCAACGGCGCCGGCCTGCCCGTGACCGCGCTCGTCGACCAGTTCTACAAGGACATCCAGAACATGGGCGGCAATCGCTGGGACACCTCGTCGCTGCTCGCGCGTCTGGAGAAAATCACCGGCGACCGCTGACGCGCCGTTCAGCCCTTTGCGACCGGCAGATAGTCGAGCGGCATCTCCGTCGTGAACTTGATCTGCTCCATCGCGAACACCGATGAGACATCGCGGATTTCGATCTTCTCGATCAGACGCTTGTAGAAGGCGTCATAGGCGGCAATGTCCGGCACGACGACGCGCAAAAGATAATCGACATCGCCGCTCATGCGATAGAACTCCACCACCTCGGGGAACCGCGCGATCACTTCCGAAAAGCGCCTGAGCCATTCGGTCGAATGCGAATTGGTGCGGATCGACACGAACACGGTCACGCGCGCATTGACCTTTTCGGGGTTCAGGATCGCAACGCGCCGCTCGATCACGCCCTCCTCTTCAAGCTTCTGGATGCGGCGCCAGCACGGCGTCGTCGAAAGGCCCACGCGCTTGGCGATATCGGCCACGGCAATGGTGGAATCCTCCTGCAACAGGCGCAGGATCTTGCGGTCGAGACGGTCCATGGTTGGGATATCTTTCTAACTTCCGGCACTCACGAACAGATATGATGGAAAATTCATCCTTTCAACCGCATCAGAGCAGGTCACGGACCCTTGCCCGCAGCACCGGCAGCAGGTCCGCTTCGAACCAGGGATTGCGCTTCAGCCAGGCCGTGTTGCGCCAGGACGGGTGCGGCGTGGGGACGACCGGCCTGTCCGGCAGGTGCCGATAATCGCGCCAGGCGGCCACCGTCTCGGTGAGCGTCTTCTTGCGGCGGGCGCCAAGGTGGTAGGCTTGGGCGTACTGGCCGACCGCGACCACCAGTTCGATCTGCTCCATGGCGGCGAACAGATCGCCATGCCAGGTGCGCGCGCACTCGCGACGCGGCGGCAGATCGCCGCCCTTGGCGTCATGGCCGGGAAAGCAGAAGCCCATCGGCACGATCGCGATCCGCGCAGCGTCGTAGAAGGTCGCCTCGTCGATGTCCAGCCAGGCGCGCAGGCGGTCGCCGGACGGATCGGTGAACGGCCGGCCGGAGGCGTGCACGCGCGTGCCCGGCGCCTGGCCACAGATCGCGATACGCGCCGTCGACGAGACGACGCACACCGGTCGTGGCTCGTGCGGCAGGGGCCTGCCCCTTGGTTCATCGCGACAGATTCGGCAGTTGCCGATGGAGCGCGCCAGGGCGCTCAGCGCGATGTCATTCATTGTGCCCCCTCCAGCCGACCGCCGCGCGCGCCCGGCGCACCAGGGCGCCCGGCCCGATCGCCGGCCGGCCGGCGCCCGCCTCGGCTGCCACGCGCCGCCGCCAGTCGGCGGGCTGCTCGAAGTCCCACGCCCACATGCCGCGCTTGTCCGCGCGCGCCATGGCTTGGGCCCGCTCATGATCGCCGAACGCGACGGCCCAGCCGGCCTCGACCATGGTCCGGTTGAGCGCAATGCCGGACGCGCCCGAGCCGACCGAGCAATCGCCGAGGAGCCGCCCGTAGCGATCGGTGCCGCGCCCGGCGCAGGCGACCGCCGCCGCGCCGACGAGCGTTTCAAGATAGCGCGCCGACAACCGCCCGCATGCGTGTTCGGCACCGTCCGCGCCCGTGCATGTCTGGCGCAGTTCGGGCGCGTCGATCCCGCGCAGGCGCACGACGGCACCATCGAGGCGGATCGTATCGCCATCGATGATCCGCGCCGACCCGGCAAGGGCCCTGCCCTGGCGGGCCTGCAATGCGGCGGCGGCGAGGGCCGCGACCAGTATCAGAAGGCCGGCCGCCAGCACGTCGCGCGCCATGGCCCCGCGCGGTCTCATCGGCCCGTTCCCCGGCGGGCCGCGAAGGCGAGCGTTCGCCATGGGTGCGGCCCGCGCATCGTGAAGGGAGTCTTAAGGAATTGGAAAGTATGCTGTCCGGCAAAAGGGGCGGCTTGGCCGCCTTTTCGAGAAAAGCACGAAAAGTCCAGCGAATTCATGGCGGTACAGGAACGGCCGGACAAAACGATCGTGGACCGTCGCAAATCCGTCCACAACCAGGAATTGCGCCGCACGCTCCGCAAGACACGCGACAAGCTGGCCCAGATGGGCCGGCCCGACCGCGAGTTCGAGCTCGAACTTCTTGCGCTGCACGCAAGCGCGCTGATCGCGTCTGTCGCCGCGGTGCCGCTGCTGATCATCCTGACGGCCCTTGCCGGCTTTTCGGCGGGCTTCGACGCCAACATCATCTTCTGGGCCTTCATCGCCAGCCTCCTTTATGTCGGGATGAGCATCCTGTCCAAGCGCTTCCTGCGAAACAAGGGTCGCGCCGACCCCAAATCATGGCGCCTCGGCATGCTGCTCGCCCATGGCATCGCCGGCTTTTCATGGACCTATTTCGCGATCGCGCCCTGCGCCGCGTGCGGGCCGGACACGGCCCTGTTCTTCAAGGCATCCGTGCTGCTGATCGCGATCGCCGCCACGGCGACGATCTGCTACGGCATCCGCCACTCGGTCCTGGCCGCCTTCACGGCCCCGGTCGCCCTGTTCGCCACCGCCAATTTCGACACCGCGCCCAACACCCTGCTGGCGATCGTCATGGTCGTCTGCGCGCTTCTGTTCTTTGCCTTCGTCGCCGAGCGGCTGTTGAAGTCATCGATCGCCTCGATCACCTACAGGGCCGAGAACGTGGCCCTGATCGCCGAACTGGAGGTGGCCAAGTCGATCTCCGACGAGGCGCGCCGCCGCGCCGAGGACGCAAATCTCGCCAAATCGCGCTTTCTGGCCTCCATGAGCCACGAACTGCGCACGCCGCTGAACGCGATTCTGGGCTTTTCGGAGGCGATGATCGGCGAGATGCTGGGGCCGATCGGCAATGAAAGCTACAAGGGCTATATCGGCGACATCCACGCCTCGGGCAAGCACCTGCTCAACCTGATCAACGAAATCCTCGATCTGAGCCGGATCGAGGCCGGCAAGTATGCGTTGCGCGAAGAGCCGCTGCGCCTGACCCATGTCGCCGAGGACTGCATGGCGCTCGTGCGCATGCGCGCCGCCCAGAAGACGATCGCGATCACGCCCGTCTTCCAGGAGGGCCTGCCGCGCCTGTTCGCCGATGAAAAGGCCGTGCGGCAGATCGTGCTGAACATGCTGTCCAACGCCATCAAGTTCACGCCCAATGGCGGGATGATCGAACTGAAGGTGGGCTGGACCGCCTCGGGCGGCCAGTATGTCGCCGTCAAGGACGATGGGCCCGGAATAGCCGAGGACGAAATCCCGATCGTGCTTTCGGCCTTCGGCCAGGGGACGATCGCGATCAAGAGCGCCGAACAGGGCACCGGCCTGGGCCTGCCCATCGTTCAGGCGCTGCTGGCCATGCATGGCGGCTCGTTCACGCTCAAATCCAAGCTGCGCGAGGGCACCGAGGCAACCGCCATGTTCCCCGCCGCGCGGGTTATGGAGGCCCTGCCGGCCGAACCGGTCGCCCCGCCGGCACGCAGGATGCGCCGGCGCGCGGCGGCGTAGCGCCTGCCGGTCAGCCTGTGTCCTTGCCGCTGACGCCGGCCTGCTCGAACGTCGCCATGCCCGCATGGCAGTGCGCGGCCGCCTTGACGATGCCGGCGGCGAGCGCCGCGCCCGTCCCCTCGCCCAGCCGCATGCCCAGATCGAGCAGCGGCGCCTTGCCGAGCTTGTCGACGAGCGCGCGGTGGCCCGGTTCGGCAGAAACGTGGCCGATCAGGCAATGATCGAGCGCGGCGGGATTGGCAGCGTGCAGGATCGCCGCCGCGCTGGTCGACACATAGCCGTCCACGATCACCGGAATGCGCTCGATTCGCGCGGCCAGGATCGCGCCCGCCATCGCCGCGATCTCCCGGCCGCCGAGCCGGCGCAGCACCTCCAGCGGATCGCCCAGATGCGCCTTGTGCAGCGTCACCGCCCGCTCGACGGCCGCGATCTTGCGCGCCATGCCGGCCGCGTCCGCCCCGGTGCCAGGCCCCACCCAGTCGGCCGCCTCGCCCCCGTAAAGGCCATGGCAGATCGCCGCCGCGATCGTCGTGTTGCCGATGCCCATCTCGCCGACGCACAAAAGGTCCGTGCCGCCGGCGATCGCCTCCATGCCGAACGCCATGGTCGCCGCGCACGCCCGCTCGTCGAGCGCGGCCTGCTCGGCGATGTCGCCCGTGGGCATGTCGAGGGCCAGATCAAAGACCTTGAGGCCAAGATCGTTGGCGATGCATATCTGGTTGATGGCCGCCCCGCCCGCCGCGAAGTTCTCGACCATCTGCGCCGTGACCGAGGGCGGAAACGGCGAAACGCCCCTGGCGGTCACGCCATGGTTGCCGGCGAAGACCGCAACGAGCGGCCGCGTGACCGCCGGCGGGCGGCCGGTCCAGGCCGCGAGCCAGCAGGCGATCTCCTCAAGCCTTCCCAGCGATCCGGCCGGTTTGGTCAGTGTCGCCTCGCGCGCGCGCACTGCCTCTGCCGCCTTCGGGTCGGGTCCGGGCAGATCGGCGATCAGCGTGCGAAAATCATCGAACGGCAATGCGGTGGTCAATGGCGTCTCCCATGTCTGGCGCACAGCACTTGCCTGCCTCTGCGCGCCATGTAAAGCGATGAAAATGAACGACGATGACGCATTGGGGCGCATGCGCGCCTTCGAGCCGGCCGCGATCATGCGCGCGCTGGGCTTTTTGAGCCGCATACCGGTGCCCGCGCGCTTTTTCGGTGACGAGCACCGGCCGGCGTCCGCCGATGCGGGCGCCTACCCGATCGCCGGCATCATCGTCGCCCTGCCCGGAGCTATTTTGCTCGTTGCGGTCGCCGCGTCCGGCGCATCGGCCCTGCTGGCCGCCTCGATCGCCGTTCTGGCCACCGTGGCGCTGACCGGCGCGCTGCACGAGGACGGCCTTGCCGACACGGCCGACGGGTTCGGCGGCGGCGCCAGCCCCGAACGGCGCCTTGCGATCATGAAGGATTCGACCGTTGGCGCCTATGGCGTCATCGCGGTCGCCGGGGCACTGCTTTTGCGCGCCGCCGCGCTCGCCGGCCTCGCCGAGGCGGTATCGCCGACAATGGCCGCCCTTGCCTTCGTCGCCGCCCATGCGCTGGCCCGCGCGGTGATGGTCTGGCACTGGTCTCACCTTCCCCAGGCCCGGCCGGACGGCGTGGCCGCCGCCGCCGGACAGCCGGCGGCGGCGGCCGTGAAAGCGGCGCTCCTGGGCGCGGCGGCGGCGTTCGTGCTCGCGCTGCTGCCGGCGGCGGGCCTTTTCGCGGGCGCCGTGGCCGCCGTTCTCGCCGCCGGAACGGCCCTTGCCTTCGCCCGCCTTTGCCGCCGCATGGTCGGCGGCCATACCGGCGACACAATCGGTGCGTCCGAACAGGTGGGCGAGACCGTGATATTGATCGGCCTTGCAATGGCCGTCTGAACGCCCAGATCATAGCCTGACGCAACCGAGTGCCGTGATGTCCGACGCCATCGAATCGCCCTGCATCCTGATCTGTTCGATCGACATGGCAACGGGCTATTGCCATGGGTGCGGGCGCACGCGCGAGGAAATCGGCGCATGGACCGCGCTCTCGCCCACCGAGCGCCGGACGATCATGGACACGCTGCCCGCCCGGCTCGACACCATCGAGAAGAAGCCACGCCGCCAGACCAGGCGCCGGCGGCTGGCGCGGCAGAGGGCCGGGGGCGAACGGTAGCGCGCCATGTTCTTCATCGTGCTGACCGTCATCGCCGCCGCGCTGGCCATCCTCTTTCTGGCCGGCGAGGGGGCCGCCATTGCCGGCATGAGCGGCGACCAGTTCGCGCGCCTGGTCTTTCTGGGGCTGATCGGCACGACGCTCGCCGCCAGCATCGTGGCCGGCCGCCAGCGGCTGGGCAGCCTGCTGCGGCAGATGGCGATCTGGGGCGCCATCATCCTGGTGCTCGTCGTCGGCTATGAGTATCGCTTCGATCTTCAGCGGATGGCGAGCCGGGTGACGTCCGGCGTGGTGCCCGGCGCGCCGGTGTCGGCGACCGACGATGCGGGGCGCCGGACCGTGACCATCACCCGCAACCAGCGCCATTTCGCGACCCGTGCCGATGTCAACGGCACGCCGCTGCGGTTCATCGTCGATACCGGCGCCTCCTCGGTGGTGCTGACCCGTGCCGATGCAGAGCGGATCGGGTTCGACACCGCCGACCTGCGTTACGTGGTGCCCGTGATGACGGCCAACGGCATGGCGCGCGCGGCGCCCGTGCGCCTTGAGGAGATGCGCGTGGGCGGGATCGCCCGCACCGGCATTTCCGCGCTCGTCGCCCAGGAGGGCCAATTGTTCGAGAATCTTCTTGGCATGAACTTCCTCGACACGCTGAGCGGGTTCGACGTGTCCGGCGACAGGCTCACCCTGCGCGAATGACCGTCAGCCGGTCCACACGCTCCATGCGAACCGGCCGGCCACGACCAGCATGAACAGGCCGAAGCCCAGTTCGAGCTGGCGTTTTTCGAGCCGGTGCGCGACCCGAACGCCAAGCGGCGCTGCGGCCAGCGTGACCGGAATTATGATCGCGACGGCGATCCAGTTGACATAGCCGGACGACAGGAACGGCAGCCCGTCCGCGCCCCACCCGGCCCAGATGGCGCCGACGACGCCGGGCAGCGAGATCAGAACCCCTACGCCCGAGGACGTTGCCACGGCCTGATGGATCGGGCGCCCGAACAGCGTCATGAACGTGTTGTTGAGAATGCCCCCGCCAATGCCCATCAGCGTGGAGAAAAAGCCGATCACGGTGCCGGCCGCGAACCGGCCCGCAATGCCGGGAAGCGTCGATGCGAGGCGCCAGTCGTCCCGGCCGAAGATCAGCTTGAGGCCGACGAGCAGGGTCAGCGCCGCGAAGATCAGCCGCAATTGCGCGCTTGAGATCGACGCGAAGACGAGCGTCGCCAGCACCACGCCCGCCGGCACGGCGATAAGATAGCTGCGCAAAAGATCCGTGTCGACCGCGCCCCGCGCCCGGTGCGAAGCGAACGAGCGCAGGGATGTCGGCACGATGATCGCAAGCGACGTGCCCACCGACAGGTGCATGCGCACGGCATCGTCGATCCCCAGAAAGCCGAAGATCTGGAAGAAGACAGGCACCAGGACGGCGCCACCGCCAATGCCGAAAATGCCCGCCAGAAACCCCGCAAGGGCGCCGGCGGCGGCCAGCGACGCGATCAGCGGGAGGATGTCGGCAAGTTCGGTCAAGGCGATGCGGGAAACGATTTCGGATCGACTCGCTCATCGCCGCAAACGGGCGCGCGGGCAAGCCCGAAAATGGGCGGATCGGTTCGGCGCGCGCCGGCCGCGCCAGGCCCGAAACCTGAACCTCCACAAGCCCTAGGCGGCAAGCGCCCCTTCGGCCGCCACCAGCCGCAGCCCGTCGCGCAGAACGTCTCCCGACGCGCCGGGCCGCGGGGCATGCTCGGACAGGTGGTGCCGCCAGGCGCGCGCGCCCGGCCGGCCGTGGAACAGGCCGACCATGTGGCGGGCGACATGGCCGACCCGCCCGCCCTCGGCGACATGGCGGTCGGCATGGGCGGCCATCGTCTCGACGGTCCCGGCCGGATCGGGCGTCGGCGCCCGCCGGCCGAAAATGCGCCGGTCGACATCTGCGAGCAGCGCCGGCGTCCGGTAGGCGGCGCGCCCGATCATGGCGCCGTCCATGGTGCCCAGATGGGCGACGGCCTGGTCGAGCGTCTCGATGCCGCCATTGATTCCGATGAAACGGTTCGGGCCGTCGCGCTTGAGCGCGTGGACGAGCGCATGGTCGAGCGGCGGCACGTCGCGATTTTCCTTCGGGCTGAGGCCCCGCAGCCAGGCCTTGCGCGCATGCACCCACAGCGCATCGGCGCCGGCGTCGAACACCTGTTCGGCCAGCGCCCAGAGCGCCTGGCGCGGCTCCTGATCGTCAACGCCGATGCGGCACTTCACGGTCACCGGGACGCCGCCCGCCGCCCGCTTCATCGCCTCGACGCAGCGGGAGACCAGCGCCGGCTCGCGCATCAGGCAGGCGCCGAACGTGCCCGACTGCACCCGGTCTGACGGGCAGCCAACGTTCAGGTTGATCTCGTCAAAGCCATGATCGGTGCAGACACGGGCCGCCTCGGCCAGCTTTTCGGGGTCGCTGCCGCCCAACTGGACGGCGAGCGGATGCTCGGCCGGATCGAACCGCAGCAGCCGTGCGCGGTCGCCATGGATCACCGCGTCGGCGACGACCATCTCCGTATAGAGCAGCCCATTGCGCGTGAGCTGCCGGTGAAACAGTCGGCAATGCCGGTCCGTCCAGTCCATCATCGGCGCGATGGCCAGAGTTTTCTCTTTGTTTTTCAGTAATTTATGATACATTTCAATGAGATCAATTCGTGAACGGCGCGCACAGAAATGGACGAAATTGCACGCTTTTGTACCCCGTTTGATCGCTGAGTGCACGCTATTTGCACGGATTGGAAGGACTGCACGGGTCGATGGGAACGATCATTAGGACCAAGGAAGGTACCTGGCGGGCCCAAGTCAGACGCAAGGGTAAATATGCTTCGCAGACCTTCAAGCTCAAGACGCTGGCCGACGCGTGGGTTGTCGAAACGGAGAGACTGATCGACCTGGGCGGCGAGCCCTCGAAGCGGCGGCAAGGCACGCCGAGAACCGTGGCAGACCTTGTCGACCTCCACGTGAGCGACCTTCAAGAAGTGGGACGGCCTCTAAGGCGGTCGAAACATGCAGTGTTGCGAGCGCTGAAATGCGATTTGGGCGCTACGCGACTGAGCCAGTTCGATCGCGCCAGGATCATCCGATACGGCAAGCAGCGCGCCAAACAAGGCGCGGAACCTGTCACCCTGTCGGTCGATCTCTCTTATCTCAACACGATCTTGACCCATGCAGCAGCAGTCCACGGCATCAACGTGGACACAGAAAGTGTCCGTCTTGCGAGAACCGCCCTCGCCCGCCTTGGCCTGGTCGGCCGATCCATGGAGCGCGACCGTCGACCAACCGAAGACGAAATCGGTGCCCTGCTCGAATACTTCGATGCCAAGACCAACATGATCATCCCCATGGGCCGGATCGTGCGCTTTGCGATCGCCACCGCAATGCGTCAGGAGGAAATATGCAAAATCGAGTGGCGCGATGTCGATTTGACGAAGAGGATCGTCACGGTCCGTGACAGGAAAGATCCACGCCGCAAGGACGGAAACAATCAGAAGGTGCCACTCCTAAACCTTACAGGTTTTGACGCCTGGCGGTTGCTACTCGAGCAAAAGCTTCTGACAGGCGGCAAAGGTCGATGCTTTCCCTATCACCCGCAATCCGTCGGCACCGCGTTTCGGCGCGCCCGTAAGCATCCGGATATCGATGACCTCAAGTTTCATGACTTGCGGCACGAGGCGACCAGCCGTCTTTTTGAAGCAGGCTTATCGATCGAACGCGTCGCCCTCGTCACTGGCCATCGCGACTGGAAGATGCTCCGACGCTACACCAACCTCAAACCCGAAGACCTGCACCGACTTCAGAAGCACGGGCAGGTTTCCGAGGAGGCATTCATAGACGATCTAGGTCATGTTGACAAACTGCGCGCCCATAGGCGTGCCGCAGCGATTTGAATGAAGCCGAGATAGCTGGCGGCTGTTTTGTCGTAGCGTGTCGCCAACCGGCGGGAGCATTTGAGTTTGTTGAAGCAGCGCTCGCCCCGGTTCCGCAGGGCCTATGTGATGGCATTGACGGGAATTGGTTCCCTGCGGGTGACTTTGCCGTGGATGACGGGCGTGCCGCCGCGCTTTTCGATGACACGGCGGATGTGGTCGCTGTCGTAGCCACGGTCGGCAATGACCACTTTGGCTTCGGGAAGATCGTCGTCGCCCAGCGCATCGAAGCCTTTGAAATCTGAGACTTCGCCGCCGCTTATCTCCGCCCGGACAGGCAATCCGTGAGCGTTGGCAATGAGGTGGATCTTGGTCGTGAAGCCACCCTTTGAGCGGCCAAAACCTTCCTTCTGAGCCCCCCTTTTGCGCCGGCTGCCAAGTGATGCGCACGGATGTATGGTGTTGTCGATCATCTGGACGTCGATCATCTGGACCTGGCCGGGACTTGCCCCGCTGTCATTGAGCGCATCCACAACCAGCTCCCACAGGCCTGCCAACGTCCAGCGCCGGAACTGCCGGTAAACCGATGACCATTTGACGAACTCCTCCGGCAGATCGCGCCAAGGTGAACCGGTTCGGGCGATCAGAAGACCGCATCCAATACAAGCCGATGATCGGAACCAGGCCTGCCACCGCGACCACGAACAGCAACCAGAAAGGGCTCAAAGAACGCCCACTCGGCGTCTGCCATCAGCAAACGCGCCACGGTAGCCTCCGCAAAAGCTACCTTGAAGCAGATCGAAACTGATTGGGGAATCCAGCTTGTCAACATGACCTTAAAAAACCACCCCGGCCACAATCAAGGCATGTTTCTTCAGATACTACCGTCTGATAGTATTCAAGTGATTCTGCCACATTGCGCACCCTCAAAGGCGTCGGCGATAACGTCCAACGCGAAGTCCGAGGAGGCAATGTCGACGAAGACATCGAAACCCGGCGCGCCGAAACGGTCGCTACGCAGCAGCACGGCATCCAGATGTGCACAGCGGGTTTGCGCAACCGCCAATCGATCGAAACGATCAGGGCGGGTGTCGATGGCGGTCAGCCTTTGCATTGCGTCATGCACAGCGGGGCCCGACAGGTGAAACCACGCCCAGCACTCGTCACGATATGCGTTATAACCTTTGCGCGATGTGCTGATGTCATCCAACCAAAGCTTTTCGAGCGCGCTGATCGTTTTGGTGGGTGCGATCGGATCATCGAGGATCAACACCTCTTCCCCGCCCAGCCGGACAACGATCGTCCCACAATCGAGGGACAGCGCTGCGTTGATATCGTCCGGGACAGCCAATGACTGCCGCCCCAACCATTGCCACGTGCCGGGGCCACGCAGGCCAAACCGATCGCCGGCCGAGCAGTCGACAATCCAGTTTCCCTCACCGGCAGCGGGCGGAACGACGATCGGCAGGCGCGAAGACAGCGGCGTCGACCGCAGCGATTGATCGGCATGCATGTCAGATATCCTGCCGGGTGTTTTCGGGATCGAAGAAATGCGGCGAGACCACCGGCGCGTCGATGTCCGCCCCACACCGGCCGCGCAATCGAATCTGCGAGCCTGGCGTGCTGTCATCGGGATGGGCATAGGCAAGGCCAATGGTCTTGTTCAAGGTCGGCGAGACCGCAATCGAGGTGACGAAACCGACCGGTTCGCCTGCATGTAGTACGAGGGAGGATTCGCCGATCTCGGCACTGGGGTCGGCGGGCAATTGGAAACCACACAGCTTGCGTTTGAGGCCAAGCTCCTTGCGTCGCATCGTGGAGGTCCGGCCGAGATGGTAGCGCTTTTTCTTCGACAGCGCCCACTCCATGCCCAGTTCATGCGGCGTCGTCAGCGCGTCAGTGTCCTGGCCGATGATAATGTGTCCCTTTTCCAGCCGCAGGATGCGCGATGCCTCCACCCCGTAAGGGCGCAATCTCAGTGCCTTTCCGGCCTTTTCAAGCGCCGACCAAAGTGCTGCGCCATAGGATTGCGGTGTATGCAATTCAAAGCTCAACTCGCCAGTGAAGCCGATCCGCATGGCATGAACCGGGCAACCGGCAACGTGCCCGGTTCGTCCTTCTAGAAAACCGAAACCGTCACGGCCGAAATCGATGTCGCTTGTCAGGCCGTCGAGCACGGCGCGAGCCTTGGGACCGGTCAGATTGATGGCGGCAAAGGCGCCGGTAACGTTCTGGATGTCGACTTCCATGCGCCACTGCGCGTTCAACAGTACCATTTCGGAGAAGACTCGACCCACTGCGGCCGTCGTCGCGGTAACGTAGAACTCATCGTCGGAGAACCTGAACGCAACCCCGTCATCGATCACCGAGCCCATCTCGCTGAGCATCAGACAGTAGCGCACCCGCCCGACCGGCTGTTTGGCGTGGGCCATGGTGTAGATGCGGTCGACAAAAGCGGCCGCATCGGTGCCACGTATGAGCAATTTGCCCAAGGTCGATACGTCGAGCATGCCGACGCTCTGGCGCACCATGTCCACCTCGGCCGCAATTGCATCGTCGCGCCGTGCAGTATCGCCATAATAGGCCGGACGCCACCAGGCGCCCACCGGCATCATCTGAGCGCCAACCTGGCGATGCTGATGGTGCATGGGTGAGTATCGATGGTGCGTGTGGGCCGGTCCGGCGAGTACGCCCAGTCTTTCGGGCCCAAACGGCGGCCGTGCCGTGGTGATGCCGATCTCCGCCACCGCGCGGCCGGTTTGCCCGGCAACGATGCGCGCGGTCGGCAGCGCCGAGTGACGTCCCTGCGAAGGTCCCATGCCCACGGTCGAATAGCGCTTGACCAGTTCCAGTTCGCGATAGCCATCGGCGATGGCGTTGCGGATGTCCTTGACCTGCAAGTCTTCATCGAAGTCGACGAAATCGCGCCCCTTGGGATGGGGCTCCAAGGGTGTGGGCGGACCAGCTTCAAATGGCGTTGCGGGAACCTCTTCGGGCATGTCGACGGCATATCCTGCGCCTTTCGCAGCCCGCGCGCCGGCGAGCCGGCCGCTCGCCATCACTGCATCAAGGTCGAAATGCCCCCCGACAGCGCCGGCCAGGTGCATGTGAGCGGGCAGTTCGGTCAGGGCGAAGCTTTGCGTGCGTTCATCATGGGTCAGCCGGACCCCGGCGTGCAGCGGCAACTGATAGCCGGGCGTATAACCGGCCGCCGTCACCAGAAGGTCGCATGGCAGCATCGCCTCGCTGCCCGCATGAGAGACACGCACGGACCTGATATGCCGGTTTCCGGCGCCACCTGTTGCTTCAATGACCGTCGCATCCGTCAGGATACGGACGCCGCGAGCGGCGACAGCATCGATCAGGGGCGTGTCCATAGGATGGCCCGCTGGCGCCAGAATCGCCTCGACGGCGACACCGGCGTCAATGAGATCAAGCGCGGCAAGCGCCCCGTCGCCGTGACCTGCATACACCACCGCGCGCCGCCCCGGCAGGACGCCATAATGCCGCATCAGGCGCTGCGCGGCGGAACTGACCATGATGCCCGGCAGGTCATTGTTGCGGAACACCAGCGGCTGCTCATGCGAACCGGTGGCGATGACGACCTCGCGGGCACGCACCCGATAGAGCGTCTCGTCCTTGATAACCGGCAGCCAATTGTCGGCAAACCAGCCATTGCAGGTCGCACCGGTCATGACATGGACTGTGTCCCGTTGGTCCAGATCATCGCGCAGGGTATCAAGCTGTCGATCGGCGCGACTTGTGCCTTCAGCGTCAAAGCGCGCATAGGTGAGCGCGCCGCCGGTCTCCTTGCCTTGTTCTACAATTACAACGCTTGCTCCGGCTTCCGATGCCATGAGCGCGGCCGACAAGCCGGCCGCCCCGGCACCAACGACCAGAACATCGCAATGCAGGTTGGCCTTTCGGTACGCGACCGGCCTGGGCTCAAGCGAGATCGTTCCAAGGCCGGCGGCCTTGCGGATGATCGGTTCCCACAGCTTCAACCAGCTCTTGTGACCGGGACCGAAGAAACTGCGATAATAGAAGCCAACCGGCAGAAAGCGGCCCAGCCTGTCGAGCAAAGCGAACCGATCCCTGTCCAAGCTGCCGGTCACATTTTGCGCGGTAACGGCCATGCCCTGTTCGATCGGCCGCAAATCGGCACGCACATTGGGTTCATCTTCAAGCTGAACGAGCGTGTTGGCGTCCTGGCCAGCCATGGTCAGCACGCCACGCGGCCGGTGATACTTGAACGAACGCGACAACAACCATTGATCATTGGCGGCTAGCGCGCTGGCGATGCAGTCGCCGGCAAAGCCGGTGTATAGTCGGCCCTCAAAGCTGAAGCTGACCGGCCGATCGCGGTCGATCCGCGTGCCCCAGGGCGCATCAAGCCGCATCGTCATCTGGGCATCCTCAGTCATCGCCGCCACCGGGCAGATAGGTCTTGATGATCGCATCGGTTTGGGTGTGACGCTCCGCGACAAACACGGTGTTGGACGGCGTATGCCGCCACCATTCGGGCATTACGCCAAGCGGATTGGGCGCGAAAAACAGATGCGCGATCAGGCGCTCTTGATCGCCGTCATCGGTGTTGCGCACCGGCCTGAGATATTCGAACTCGGTGATGTTACGCGCGCCATTGACCGGGCATGTCAGCAGTTTCATTGGTTGATCCTCAATGGCTTGCGGCGGTGGCACCCATCTCGTTGAGCAGCGCGAAATTCTCGAACCGGGTCAGATCGAATGGGTGCAGAATGTCAGGCACCTTACCGGTGGCGATGGTCTCGGCCATGCGCTTTCCCGCGACGGGTGTGGCCTTGAACCCCCAGGTGCCCCAACCGCAATCGAGCCAATAATTGTTCAGCGGTGACGCACCAATGATCGGGCTGTAATCGGGCGTCATATCAGTGATTCCGGCCCATTGGCGCAGCACCTTGATGGTGTGCAAAAACGGAAACAGATGGATCGCACCTTCGGCCAGATGCTCCTTCTGGTCGAGTGTCGAGCGGGTCGATGCAAGCTGATAGGGATCGGAGCCGCCACCGATGACGATCTCGCCACGTGAGGATTGTACCAGATAGGTGTGCAGGTTCGCCGAGGACACCAGTGTATCCAGGAACGGTTTGACAGGCTGGGTGACCATGGCCTGCAATGGAAAACAACGGATCGGCAGATTGATGCCCGCCATTGCGGCGATCTGGCCGTTGAGCCCCCCGGCCGCCTGCAACACTTGCCCGGCGTGGATGCGACCACGGTTGGTGTCGATATGAGTTACGCGGTCGCCCGTGGTCGCGATCGCCTGGACCTCGGTCCGTTGATGGATTTCGACGCCCTTTTCGGAGGCGCGTTTGGCGTAGCCCCAGGCCACCGCATCATGGCGTGCTGTGCCGCCGTCGGCATGCCACAGACCGCCTATAACCTCATGCTGCCCGCCAATATCAAGGTTCAGATGCGGACACAGTTCGCGCACCGTCTTGACATCAACGACCTCGATCCGCGCACCCATGTGTTGCCCCATCGCAGCGCGCAGATGGAAGCTGCGCAGCGTCGCCTCGGAGTGGGCGAGCGTGAGTTGGCCGCGCTGCGAAAACATGACGTTGAAACCCAGATCGTTCGACATGGTTTCAAACAGCGAGACACCTTCGCGATAGAACCGGATCGAGGCGGCCGTCAGATAGTTCGAGCGAACGGTCGTCGTGTTGCGGGCCGTATTGCCGCCGGCCAGATAGCCTTTTTCCAGAACCGCGACATCGGTGATATTGTGGGTGTTGGCCAGATAGTAAGCCGCTGCCAGCCCGTGGCCACCGCCGCCGATGATGACCACATCGTAGCTCTTCTTGAGGTCCGATGTCGGCGGGATATCGCCAAAGGGACGGTGTTTTAAGCGCAACCCGTATTGGAGAAGAGAAAACGGCATGGCGGGCTCACGTGGGTCTTGCCGGCAAGCGTCGCTTATTTGCCCTTGCGAGCAAGCAATCAATCCTGGCCCACTGACATAAAATCTCTTATGTCCGCATAATGCAATTGGAGTTGAAATGCGCCATCTGCCCCACCTGGTGTATCTGCAGGCATTTGAGGCCGCCGCCCGCCACCGCAGCTTCACTAAGGCCGCCGCCGAACTCAATTGCACCCAGGCCGCGATCAGCCAGCGTGTCCGCGCGTTGGAGCAATTCCTGTCACGCCCGTTGTTTGAGCGCCGCAGCAACGGGCTGGAGCTGACGCCACTGGGCCAAGCCTATCTGCCCGGCATAAGCGAGGCGCTCGATATGGCCGAAGCTGCAACCCAGGGGCTGATCGGCACACGGACCAACCAAACCGTCACACTGTCGGCGCCGATCTCATTCGCCACTGCCTGCGTCGCGCCGAAGCTGTCTGCTTTTCAGGTCCTTCACCCCGACATTGAGGTGCGCATCAACAGCACTATCTGGACTGATCCCAATGTTGATCTGGCCGACCTCAGCGTGGTCGTGATGGATGCGGCGCAGATCAGCTCGGCCATGGTGCCGCTTGGCTCCGACCAAATTACACTCGTGTGCCGTACCGGCGAGGCTGACGGTCTGGCCGCAACCGATCTGTCGGAGTGGATCAACACGTCCCAGCTGATCCATGTTCAGGGCAAGCATCAGCTTTGGCAGCGCTGGGCCACTGCCAAAGGTATTGTGCTGGCGCCAACCGTCGCGGCAATCAAGGTGGACAATGCCAGCCTCGCGCTCGAAATCGCGTCCCGCTCGGGTGGATTGGCTGTCACCTATCGGCGCCATTGCGCAGCCTTCATCACCGATGGTCGACTGGTTGCGCCCGTGCCACCCGATGAGCCCGTGTCGCTGGTCCACACGCTGATCGCCAATCCGCAGCGGCGCGAAACCGCCACCGTGCGCTTGTTCAAAGACTGGCTGTCAGGAGAGTTCGGGAGCGTCACCGCCAAGTGACAGGCTGAGCCCGCCGCTGAACACGGCCGGCTCGGAAAACAGGACGGTCTGCACGCGCGCCTTCGTCAATTCATAATGCAAGGTCGCCAGGCTGTCGGCCGCTTCAACATCCTGCGCCTCGATGGCCGCATAGATGGCCCGATGCTGACGGATCGTCTCCTTGAGATGGCTGGCGAGCCTGTCATCGCCTCTGGTGTTCGGCGTGTTGGCAAAACAGGCGCGCGCAAGCCGGATCGTTCCGATCAGAGCCTGATTGTAGAAGGCGGCAAAATAACGGTTGCGCGCCGCATCGGCGATGGCATTGTGAAACGCAAGATTTGCTTCGGAACGCTCAACACCATTGCTTGAATCGGTGGCCGTCTCAAAACGCAGCATGTCGCGCTCGATCGCATCCAGATCACCCCGCGTCCGGTTTTCCGCCGCCAATCGGTGGATCATGCGACTGGAGATCAGCAGCGCGTCGTAGAGTTTCGGCATGTCATCAAAATCGAACGGCGCCACCTTGGCCTTGCGCCCGTCGCGCACCACAAGCCCATCGGCGATCAGTTGAATGATGGCCTCGCGTATCGGCGTTCTGGAAACACCCAGCGTTTCAGACAGCTCGGCTTCATCAAGCATCTGACTGGGTCGCAACTCCAGCCGCAGGATCGAATCCCGCAGCCGCCGCGCAACCTTGACACCATCTCTTTCGACCACATCGAGCCCTGCCTTTGCTGAGTTGTTCTCTATGCGAAACTAGCGCTTTTGGCATTCGAAATTTTTCGCTTGCAATTTCAGTATACAAAATGGATGCTGAACTACAAAGCTGGAATGAGCCTGCCCTTGCAGAGCAATAGCGACCAGCGGGGAGATGACATGGCCGAATGGATCATCGGCGTCGACGTGGGCGGCACTTTCACCGACTTCTCGGCGCGTAATGCTGCAACCGGCGAGGCTCACATCCACAAACGCCCATCAACGCCCAACGATCCGTCGCGAGCGATTCTGGAAGGTCTGAGCGAGCTGTCGCAAAAGGCCGGCATAGCCGGCGTAGAGATCGCCCGGTTGGCCCATGGAACGACCGTTGCGACCAATGCGCTGTTGCAACGGCGCGGCGGCAAGGTGGCTGTCGCCACCACCAAGGGGTTCCGTGATCTGCTCGAGATCGGGCGTCAGGTGCGCCCCAAGATCTACGATCTGCAAGCCGATGCATCGCGGCCGCTGGCGGCGCGGGAAAGCCGGCTTGAAGTCGACGAGAGGATCGGCCCGCGCGGCGAGGTCATTTCTGAACTTGATGACGAGGACATCGACAGGCTTGTGTCTGAACTCCAAGCGCTCGACGATGTCGAGAGCATTGCCGTCTGTCTTCTGTTCTCGTTCCTCAATCCCGACCATGAGCAAAAGATCGCCAAGGCAATCAAAAAGGCGCGGCCGGACCTTTTCGTTTCGGTGTCCAGCGATGTGCAGCCCGAGTTCCGCGAGTATGAGCGGTTCTCAACCACGCTGATCAATGCATTTCTTCAGCCGGAGGTCGGCCGTTATATCGGGCGCCTGAAGACGGCGGCGGCGGCGGTAGCGCCGCATGCCAAGTTCGGCATCTTCCAATCAAGCGGCGGGCTCATGTCAGCCGACCGCGCATCGGCTTTTCCGGTTCGCACGGCACTTTCCGGCCCGGCCGCCGGCGCGGTTGGCGCGGCAGCCGCGGGCGCATTGTCGGACATCGGCTCAATCATCACGCTTGACATGGGCGGCACCAGCACAGACGTCTGCTTGATCCGTGACGGCAAGACCGAGATCGCAAATGTGCGCGAGATCGCAGGCTTTCGCATTCGTTTGCCCATGGTGGACATTCACACGGTCGGCGCGGGCGGTGGATCGATCGCTCATATCGGCACGGACGGGCTGCTCAAGGTAGGGCCCGAGAGCGCCGGAGCCGTACCGGGGCCGGCCTGCTATGACAGGGGCGGCGCCGAACCCACCGTATCGGACGCGAATGTTGTCCTGGGCAGACTGCCCACCTCGCTTGCAGGCGGCGGTCTGATGCTGAACCGCGACAAGGCGGAAGAAGCAGTGCGCAGGATCGCCGAGCCAATGGGGATTTCGGTTATCAAGGCAGCGCTCGGCATTGTCGGCATCGTCAACTCGAACATGACCCGCGCGATCCGCGCGGTCTCGACCGAGAAAGGCCATGACCCGCGCGCCTTCACCTTGATGCCGTTTGGTGGAGCCGGTGGTCTGCATGTCACCGATGTTGCCGACTCGCTGGGCATCTCCAGGATCATCGTTCCCCTCGCGCCCGGCATATTATGTGCTGACGGTCTGATCGTCTCGGACCTTCAGGAGAACTTCGTCGTCACCTGCCGCATACCGCTTGACGGGCCGCTCGATGCGGTCGAGGCGGCGCTTGGTTCACTCAACGACAAGGCAGATGCCTGGATCGCCGCCGAACTGGACGCCGGCGCAACGGTGCGTCGGTCGGTCACCTATGACATGCGCTATATCGGCCAGAATTATGAACTGCCGGTCAGCCTCGACACCGGTGACGGAGCGCGGGACTTGCCGGGCGCTGGTGGGCTTAAGGAAATGTTCTTCGTCGAGCATCAGCGCAGCTACGGCCATGTCGATCGCGATGCACCGATCGAGATCATGAATGTGCGCCTGAAAACTGAAAGCCCGCTGGGTCAAACCGTCGGCAACATGGCCATGCCCACCGGTCCGGCCGTCATGACTGGCAAGCACGATGTCTGGTTTGCCGAAGACGCAAAGGTCTCGACGCCCATTTACGAGCGCGACAGCCTGCCCGCCGGAACCATGATCGAGGGGCCGGCGATCATCGCGCAGTTCGATACGACCACCGTCATTCCGCCAGGGACCACCGCTACGGTCGACACCGCCCTCAACCTCGCCGTGGAGATCGGATGATGACGGACACGCATACAATCGATCCGATCGCGCTGGAGATCAGTTGGAACGGGCTCAAATCGATCGCCGATGAGTGCTTTCTGACAATCATGCGCAGCGCGTTTTCGACCAACATCAAGGAACGGCACGACCATTCAACGGCCATTGCCGACGCCGATGGCAGGCTGATCGTGCAAGCCGAAAACGCGCTGCCAATCCATCTAGCCTCGATGTCGGGCCTGATGCGTTACATTCTGGATGTCTATGGCGACACGATCGCCCCAGGCGACATTTTCATCGGCAACGATCCCCATGTCGGTGGTGGCACGCACCTGCCAGACATTAATCTGGCCATGCCCGTCTTCCACGGCGATCAGCTGGTCGGCTTTGTCGCCAATATCGTGCACCATGCCGATGTGGGAGGCGCGGCGGTGGGCTCCATGTCGGGCGGGCTGGACGAAATCTACAAGGAAGGTCTGCGCATTCCGATCGTACGGCTTTATCGGCGCGGAGAACTGGTCGACGACATGATGCGGCTGCTGCTTTTGAACATGCGGCTGCCCGAAGAACGCAAAGGCGATCTGAACGCGCAGATCGCGGCAGCCAAGCTGGGCTGCCGGCGGTTGGAGGAGTTTGCCGAGGCCCATGGTTCCAACTATCTGCTGGCGGTCTTTGACGATATCGTGGTGCGCACAAACCGGCGGATGAAGGCCGCCATCCAGAAATTGCCAGATGGCACCTACAGTTTCTGCGATGTGATGGACGATGATGGCCTTGGCACTAGGGATTATCGGATCAATCTGAACATCACTAAGCACGATGACCGGATCACATTCGACTTTGACGGGTCAGACGCCCAGGTGCCAGGAAACTTCAATCTGACACTCAACGCAACGCAATCGGCGGTGTGTTTCGCCCTCAAGGCGCTGCTGGACCCCGATGTGCCAAACAATCAGGGCATCTTTGATGCCATCGAAATCAAAGCGCCGCTCGGGTCCGTCGTCAATTGCGTTGCGCCGGCGGCAGTGGCTCTGCGCGCCAACACGTCCCAACGGGTCGTTGACATCGTGATCGGGGCTTTGGTCGATGCGCTGCCGCAACAGGTGACGGGCGCTGCGAACGGGGCCAACACCAGCGCCGTTTTCGCCGGCAATGATCCAGCAACGGGCAAGCAATATGTCTATCTGGAAACGCTAGGCGGCGGCATGGGCGCCCGAGCGACGAAAGACGGCAAGGATGGGGTGCAGGTGCACATCACAAACACCTCCAACCTGCCGGTTGAAGCCATCGAAATGGAGTATCCGCTGCGCGTCGAAGAGTATGCGCTGGTCGAGGATTCGGGCGGTGCGGGCCAGTATCGCGGCGGCATGGGCATTCGCCGTACCATCCGGCCGATTGGCCATGATTGCGAGTTCAATGGTGTCGGCGAACGCTTCCGCAACAAGCCATGGGGCGTGCATGGTGGCGAGCTGGGCGCCCATGGCCGTTTCTTTATCCGTCGCGACGATGGCGGCGAGATCCCCCTGCCTCCCAAAGCCACCGGCGTCCAACTGATGCGCGACAGCGCAGCAGTCATCGAGACTCCGGGCGCCGGTGGCTATGGCTCACCTAACCTGCGATCGGCCGAGGCGCTTGAACAGGATCGCCAGTCGGGCAAATTTTCCGATGCATATCTGAAGCAGCATTACTCGACTTCAACCGATCTGCGCAAAAGCGGGTCCTAAACTAGGGAGTTCTGAAATGAGATTTGCATCTATGGCGAGCGCCGTTGCGCTTGCGACCTTGGTGGCGACCGGGGCCGTATCGGCGCAGGAAGTCAAATGGGACATGGCCAACGAATATGCCGACACATCCATTCACGGCGAAGCCCAAAAGGTGTTCGGCGAAGTCGCCAATGAGGCCTCCGGCGGCACGATCGTCATCACCCACCATTTCGGCGGTTCGATCGGTTACAAGTCGAAAGAGCATTTTGATGCGGTCGCCGATGGCGCATTGCCCATCGCCAACACCTCGATGGGCCAGGTCGCTGGTATCGAGCCGATCTTCCTTTTGTCCTCGATGCCGTTCCTTGTCGGATCGGCCGAGGATTCCCAAAAGCTCTGGGAAGCCGCCCGGCCGGCCTATGAAGAGGCTTTCGCGCGCAACAACCAGGTGCTGCTCTATGCGTCGCCCTGGCCGCCGGCAGGTGTGTGGGCCAAAAAGCCGATCACCTCGACCGATGAACTGGCGGGCGTCAAGATCCGTGCCTGGGACGCAAGCGGCACCAGCACGCTGATCAATGCCGGCGCCGCCGCAATTCAGATGAGCTGGGCCGATGTGGTGCCACAGCTTGCCGCGGGCGGCATCGATGGCGTTCTGACCTCGGCCGAGGGCGGCACCAACTCCAAGTTCTGGGAGCATCTATCGCATTTTTCGGCGATCAACTATTCGATGTCGCTGAACATGACGCACCTCAACAAGGACGCCTATGATGCGCTGACCGATGAGCAGCGCCGAGCGCTTCACACCGCCGCCGATGCCGCAAGCGAAGCGGCCTGGGGCGCGCTGGCGACACGCGTGGCCGAGAACTTCGCCGAAATGGAAGCCAACGGGATCACCGTGATCGATGACATTCCGGCCGAATTCCTGACCGCTCTGTCGGAGGCCGGCACTGCCGTCTACGATGATTGGCTGGAAAAGGTCGGCCCAATTGGACAGGAGATCCTTGACGATTATCGCGCAAAGCGCGGCTACTGACCAACACGCACGGCATGCGGGCACGAGCGTTTCGTGCCCGCAACATGGCCTGGTTAGGGGACCGAGAATGTTGGCCAGAACACTGCTCAGGGTGAACGACTTTGCCGGCAACCTGGCGACCTGGATATCGGCAGGCCTTCTGGTCTACATCGTCTGCCACATCTCGGTCGAGATCATCGCGCGCGGCGTTTTTTCGACGTCGACCTTCTCGATGGACGAGTTCGTTGGCTACGCTATCGGTTCGATGACCTTCCTGTCGCTGGCGCATACGTTTCGGCATCGCAAACATATCCGGGTCAGCATATTGAAATCGTTCGTGCGCGGGCGCGTCGCCATCGCGGTCGAACTGCTCTGCATCGCATTCACCTTTGCCATCACGCTGTTTCTGGCCCGCTATGTCTGGCGAACGCTGGAACGGGACTTCATGCGCGGGACGGTTAGTCCGACTCTTACAGAAACACCGATCTGGTGGATCGATACGGCCATCTTCGTCGGTCTGGTCTTGTTTATGTCGCAACTTCTGGCGAGCGCCTATCTAGCGATCACCGAGGGCGTGGCGGAAGACGTCGAGGCCGAGTGATGGAAAGTCTGTTCGTCGCTTTCATCATCCTGTTGCTCGTCATGTTCTTCCTGGGGCTTGGCGTTTGGGTGTTTGCCGGTCTCCTGCTTGTCAGCACGACTGGCCTTGTCTTCATGATCGATATGCCGCTGCATCGCATCGGCACAATCATGGCCCCTCTGGTGATCCGCAGCGCAACCTCTTGGGAGGTGGCGGCAATCCCGATGTTCATATGGATGGGCGAGATCATGTTGCGAACTGACATGTCCGACCGCCTGTTCCGTGGCCTGTCACCACTGACCTATCATCTGCCTGGGCGGCTGCTGCACACCAACATTGCCGGCTCGGCGCTTTTTGCGGCGATCAGTGGATCAAGCGCCGCCACCACGGCGACCGTCGGCAAGATCACTATCGGTGAGTTGAAGTCGCGCGGCTACAGCAAATCGCTCACCTACGGCTCGCTGGCGGGCGCCGGCAGCTTAGGGCTTCTCATCCCGCCCTCGATCGTGATGATCGTCTATGGCGTTCTGGCTGAGGTCTCGATCTCACGCCTTTTTGCGGCCGGCGTTCTACCCGGCATCATGATCGCATCGATCTATGCCGGCTATGTCATGATCGTCAGCATGATAAACCCTGAGGTCGCCCCGCCCGATCGCGATAAGCCCGGATTTCGAGACGCGGTGCGCGGGATGATCGACCTGATCCCCATCGCGATTCTGATCTTCATTGTGCTCGGCTCGATTTATAGTGGCATCGCCACGCCGTCTGAAGCGGCCGCTGTGGGCGTGGTTGCGACGCTGTTCATGGCCCTGGCAACTCGGCAGCTCAATCCCAAGATCTTCTTTGGGTCGCTGATCTCGGCTGTGCAAACAAGCTGCATGATCGCTGTCATCCTGATTGCTGCGGCGTTTCTGTCGACGGCCATGGCCTTCCTGCATGTGCCGCAGGACGTTGCCAACGCGATCAGCGCGCTCGATCTGTCGCCCTATGCGCTGATCGCGATCTTGGCGGTCTTCTACATCATATTGGGCATGTTCCTCGAAGGCATCTCCATCACCGTCATGAGCCTGCCGATCACACTTCCGCTGGCCGTGGCAGCCGGCTTCGATCCAATCTGGTTCGGCGTTTTCCTGGTGGTGATGGTGGAACTGGCGCAAATCACACCGCCGGTCGGCTTTAACCTGTTCATCATTCAGGGCCTGACGGGATCGCCGATCATGCGCGTGGCGCTGGCGGCCGCACCATTCTTCATCCTGATGTGCGTAGGCGCAGTCTTGCTGACCATCTTCCCAGAAATCGCCCTTTGGTTGCCGGGCGTCCTGTACGACTAATGCGATGAAAAGACTGCAATCAAAGGCCTGTATCGTCACCGGCGCCGGGGCCGGCATCGGCTACGCCACCGCCATCGCCTACCATCGCGAGGGCGCACAGGTGATCGCGCTCGACCACGATGCGGCGGCGCTGAGCCAACTCGCCCATGACTGTCCCGACATCGGCACGCAGCGGATCGATGTGACTGATGCGGCGGCGGTGCAGGATTTCTTTGCCCAACAAGACCGTATCGACGTTCTTTTCAATTGCGCCGGCATCGTCGCCGTCGGCAGCTTGGTCGACTGCAGCGACGAGGATTGGGCGCGATCGCTCGATATCAATGTCACCGCGCTGTTCCACACATGCCGGGGCACCCTACCCCATATGCGCGCGGCCCGCACAGGCTCCATCATCAATATGGCGTCGGTGATCTCCTCGATCGGTGGCGCGCCGGACCGCTTCGCCTATGGCGCAAGCAAGGCCGCAGTGATCGGCATGACCAAATCGATTGCAAAAGACTTCGCCGCCGACGGTATCCGCTGCAATGCGATTTGCCCATCGGGCGTTGAAACGCCTTCGATGACGGCGCGCATCGAAGCGGTGGACGACCCCGATGCCGCTCGGGCCGCGTTCTCCTCGCGCCAGCCGGTGGGTCGGATGGCGACGCCTGATGAGATCGCCGAGCTGGCTGTCTATCTGGCAAGCGATCTGTCGGCCTTCATGACCGGGAGCGCCGTCGTGATCGATGGAGGAGCCAAACTGTGAGCAGCGCAACATCGGTCAATGCGGCGATCGTCGGCCTGGGCCGCTGGGGCCAGAAACTCGTCACCGCCGTTTCCAACGACGCTGACACGTCGCTGCGGTTCACTCGCGCCATGACACGAACGCCCGCCAGAGCGGCCAACTTCTGCCGCGACCATGCATTACCACTTACCAGTGACTTTGCCGCAATCCTCGCCGATCCTGACATTGAGGCCGTTGTGCTGGCGACGCCGCACAGCCAGCATTGTGCGCAAATCTGCCAAGCAGCAGCCTCTGGCAAGCACGTGTTTGTCGAAAAGCCCTTCACGCTCACCTTGCAGGAGGCACGCGCCGCCGTTGAGGCCAGTGAGCGTTACGGGATCATGCTTGCCGTGGGTTTCAACCGCCGCTTCCTGCCGGCTTACCAGGCGATGGGGCGAGCGTTGGTATCGGGTGTGCTCGGCACAGCACTGCATGTCGAGGGCAACTTCTCCGGTCCGTTCGGCTACGGCTACAGTGATGGTATGTGGCGCGGCTCGGCGGCCGAAAACCCGGCCGGCGGCATGGCGGCGATGGGCATTCACGTGCTGGACGCGATGATCCACTTGTGTGGTCCCGTGCATCGGGTCTCAACGATCAGCAAGCGCCGCGTGCTCGAAGCCAATATCGATGATACAACATCGGTCCAGCTTGAGTTCCGAAACGGCACCACCGGCGCGCTCGCATCGCTCATGGCAACACCGGACCATTGGCGGCTTCACATGTTCGGGTCATCAGGTTGGTCGATGATGCCCGATCAGGAGACGCTTGAAACAAGGCGTCTGGAAGGTGAACCTCAAAGACAAGCCTTTGATCCGACCAACACGCTGGCCATGGAACTGACCGCCTTTGCCGACCATATTCGCGGGCTGACGACATATCCGGTTACCGCATCGGAAGCGCTCGCTGGCGTTGCAGCGATGGAAGCGATCGCCTTGTCTGCCGCGCGCGACGGAGACCGTATCGACGTGGCGACCACCGCATAGAACCATCATCCCGATGGCCGGCCCCGCCAACGCCGGCTGCCCCATCCAACTCTAACGGAAGTTTGCAATGTTCAACCAAGTTCCGGGCCTTATCGACGATGTGCGCGCACGCTTTGCCCATGTCGACACGTGCCCGTTCGAAGGTCCGCGCATCTTTTTTGAAAGCGCCGGCGGTGCCTTGACCCTCAAGTCCGTCGTTGAAACCTCGGCCACCTATGCCGGCTATCCCGACAATCAGGGCCGGGCCAATTCAGCATCAAAAGGGCTGATGGCGGCCATCGACAAGGGCAAGTCGGATGCGCGGCTCTTTCTCAATGCGCCGGGGGGCCAGGTCTTTGTCGGCGAAAGCGGCACTGAGATCCTGTTTCGTCTGATCCGGACCGCAGCGTTTGGCGCGCAACCGGGCGGCGTGATGCTTGGCAGCACGCTCGAACACCCCGCTTCGCGCAGCGCGATGGCCCGCTGGGCAGAAGTCACTGGCCGACCGCATGTTCTGGTGCCTCACGATGACGCCGCCGGCACCGTCGATGCCGAGGCCTATAAGCAGCATCTGACGCCCGACGTTCGCGTTGCGACGATTATCCAGACCTCACCGGTGACCGGTATCGCGGTCGATGTGCCGGCGGTCGCTGCCGCCATTCGTGCGGTCGCGCCGGACTGTTACATCGTCGTCGACGGCATTCAGCATGCCAGTCACGGCCACATCGATCTGGCCGCCTACGACGTCGACGGTTATGCGATCTCGCCCTACAAGGTGTTTTCACGCCATGGCTACGGGCTCGGCTGGGCGTCCGATCGCCTGACCGCGCAGCCCAAGGAGAGCCTTGCCGGCGGTCCCGCCGACAATTGGGAGCTGGGTACCCGCGATACCGGCAGCTATGCCACCTTTTCCAACGTTGTCGCCTATATGGAATGGCTGGGCGCCCACTTCACCGACGACACCGATCGACGCGCAAGGATCGTTGTGGGCGCCGAAGCGCTTTGCGCCTATGAAGACGACTTGATGCAGGCGGTGATGCACGGCACGGGTAACCTGCCCGGCCTTGCCGCTATCGAAGGTGTGACCGTGATCGGCGGCGCCGACAACGCACATCGCGAAGGTGTTGTGTCCCTGACGCTGGATGGGGTGGAAGCGGCGGATCTGGTTGAACATCTGCGCGCCAACGGCATTCGCGCTCATATCCGCAAGGATGATCACTATAGCGGCAACATACTCACACCGCTGGGCCTGACATCGTGCGTCCGCGTCTCCGTCAGCCACTACAACACGCTTGGCGAAGTCGCCCAATTCCTGTCAGCGATGCGCGAAGCACGCGAGCAAGGACGACGGGTACAGCTATAACAGGGCTCATCATCGCAGACGGGTTGGGCCTTGCAGCTTCGTTGACCACGCGGCGTGTGCCGGTATCGATGCGGCAGGTCCGAAGCTGATGGCATAAACGACATCTGGGCAATGGCTTCATGTCGGATCGGCTGTTCGACGAAAAGCCGTTCCGGATTTTGACGATTGATCCTGCCCCAATGAAGTGGTCCTCCGCTATGTTTAGGAAAACGGAGGAAACCCATGTCCAACAAGCGACCGAAGCCAGAAGAGATTGTCACGAAATTGCGGCAGGTTGAGGTCCTGATGGGTCAAGGAATGCCGCGCCTGGATGCGATCTGACAGATTGGCGTGACTGAACAGACGTTCCATCGCCTCCTTTCGATGATGCTGCGCATCATCTGCCGGGCAGTGGGAAGAAGAAGTACGGTGGAATGGGCACAGACCAATCGAAGGAACTGAAGCGTCTTCAGAAGGAGAACGAACGGTTGCGCAAAGCCGTGTCCGATTTGACGCTCGACAAGCTGATCCTGGCCGAAGCTGCAAAGGGAAACTTCTAAGCCTCGCCCGTCGCCGTGCTTGCATTGACCGTGTTCGCAATGAACTCGGAGCGGCGGGCTTGTCGTGTTCTGAGACAGCACCGATCCACACAACGCAAAGCCCCGCTTGGACGTCCAGACGAGGAGCGATTGGTCGCCGACATGATTGAACTGGCCCGGCAATATGGCCGATACGGTTATCGACGGATCGCGGCCATGCTGAGAGATGCTGGCTGGCAGATCAACGACAAGCGTGTGGAAAGGCTTTGGCGGCGGGAGGGGCTGAAAGTGCCAATGAAACAACCGAACAAGGGGCGGCGCTGGCTGAACGACGGATCGTGTGTCCGGCTTCGCCC
>NZ_CFIFWG010000001.1:40421-45162 GCF_984466335.1 Roseitalea sp.
CTGAGCATCGCAATCATGTTTGGTCATATGACTTCGTGCATTGCCGAACCGACGATGGAAAGGCGTTCCGGACGCTGAACATCATCGACGAATACAGCCGGGAATGTCTGGCCATCCGTGTGGATCGCAAGCTGAACTCAGGCAGCGTTATCGACGCCTTGAGCGACCTGTTCATCCTGCGCGGCCTCGCGTCGTTCATTCGATCGGACAATGGCCCCGAGTTCGTTGCCCGGGCAGTTCAGGACTGGATCAAGGCTGTCGGCGCGAAGACGGCCTATTCGGCAGGAACGGCGCGAAGCCTTCAGGGCTTTGATCCGGCTGGCCGGTTTCGGGATTGCGGGCATGAAGATGCAGGATCGCAGCGCCTGCCTCGGCGGCGGCGATGTAGAAGGCTGGGTGCAACTGCAGACAAACAGCTCCCTCAACGGCGCGATCTGCCTCAACAATGGCGACGAAGCCAGCTTCATCGCTCAAAAATGGACGTCTTCAGCAGCCTGCTAGATCGCATTGGCGAGCAGGTCGGCGGGCACGCTCAATACCGCCCCGCCATCGATAGGGACGACGGCGCCGGTAATGTAGCTGGCGCGGTCCGATGCGAGGAACAGGCACAGATCGGCGACTTCGGCGCTTTGAGCGGCACGGCGCAAGGGGATGCCGGCCAACCGCTGTGCCTTGATTTCGGGCGTCGGCGCAAGCCGCCGGAACCCTTCGGTGTCCTCGATGGGCCCGGGCAAAACAGAATTCACCCGGATGCCCTCGGGCCCCCATTCCAGCGCCAGGGTCCGAGTGATCTGATCGACGCCGGCCTTCGCCGCGCAGACATGGGACTGCCCGATCATCGCGCGCCAAGCGGCGGCGGCGGTTATGTTGAGGATCACGCCGGGGCGTTTGAGATGCTTGTAGCTGGCGAGCATGACATGGTGCGTGCCCAGAACATCGATCTCAAGCACCGCGCGGAACCCGTTCGAACTGATGTTCTCGGCCTTGGCGGGGAAATTGCCCGCCGCGCCGGAGACCACAACGTCAATGGCTCCGAACCGCGCTGTGCACTCGGCAAAGGCCGCCTCGATCTCATCGGCATTGCGCACATCGGCGGGCATGCCGGCCGCGTCGGGCCCGAGCGCCTGCAATTGCGCAACCGTATCGGTGACCTTGTCCGCTGAGCGCGACAGCACATAGACCCGCGCCCCAGCCGTGGCGAACCCGCGCGCGATGCCACGATTGATGCCGCTGGTGCCGCCTGCGACCAGAACCACCTTGCCGTTACCATCGAAAAAAGGCGCATCAGGCGGCATTGCTCAACACCACAGTTGCGGCCGCCGAGAACATGCCGCCCACGCCGTGAACCACAGAGATCTCGGCGCCCTCGACCTGTGCCGGCGACGTGCCGCGCATCTGGCGAACCCCTTCCTGCAGCGCATACATCCCATACATTCCCGAGTGCATGTAGGACAAACCTCCCCCGTTTGTGTTCATCGGCAGGTTGCCGCCCGGCCGCGTGCGCCCCTCGGCGACGAAGGCTCCCGCCTCACCGCGCTCCACAAAACCGAGATCTTGAAGACCATAGAGCGGCACATGCGCGAACGCATCGTAGATCATCAGGTGATCGACATCCGAATGGGTGATGCCGGCCTCGGCGAACGCCATCCGTCCCGAGGCACGAAAGGCCCGCGAGGTGGTGAAATCTTCCATCCAAGTGATGGCGGGGGATTCCACCGCTTCGCCCGTGCCCCGTACATAGACCGGCCTTGTTGGAAAATCCTTCGCCCGTTCGGACTTCGTCAAGACCAGCGCGCCACCGCCGTCCGAGACGAGGCAGCACAGGAGCTTTGTAAGTGGATAGGCGACCATGCGCGATCCGAGAACATCATCCACCGTGATCGGATCACGGGCCGTGGCGCGCGGATGCATCGCCGCCCACTCCCGTTGCGCAACGGCGACCATGGCCAGTTGCTCGTGGCTGACATTGCAGTCCTTCATGAAGCGCAGCACCGGCAGCGTGAACTTGGTCGGCGGAACCGTTGCCCCGTACGGCACTTCGAATTGCAGGCTGAACTGGGATGGAAAGAGCGGCCGATGGGTGCGATGGCCGCTTCGACCGCTTTCGCCATGGGTGATCAGCACCGTCGTGCAAAGACCCGCCTCGATCGCCGCCGCCACGTGGCGCACATGGGTGATGAAGGAGCACCCGCCCACCGAGGTGCCGTCGGTCCATGTGGTTTCCAGCCCGAGATAGTGGGAAATCTCGGCAGGGTCGTGTCCGGCTGTGGCCAGCCCGTCGATATCGCTCGCCTTCAGGCCGCAGTCTTCGAGCGCATTCAGCGCCGCCTCGGCGTGAAGCTGCACCTGCCCCATCTCGGGCACCTTTCCCATGCGCGTCGTCTCGGCCGCGCCGACAATGGCGATGCTGTTCGGCGTCATGGGACGGGCCGGAAGCAGGGCATGGCGACGCCGCCGCGCTGCTCGAACACGACTTCGAGAGGCATATCGAGTGTCAGCGCCTGGGGCGTCTGCGCGCACTCGACAATGTTGGCCATCAGGCGTGGGCCTTCCTCCAGTTCGACAACCGCGATGGAAAAGGGCGGCTCAAAGCCCGGCACCGGCATATGGCTGATGATGTAGCTGTAAAGCGTGCCGCGCCCCGAGGCGGTGATGTGATCGACATCGCGACTTTGGCAGGCAGGGCAGAAGGGCCTTGGCGGGAAGAAAGGCTCCTGGCAGGCGTTGCAGCAGGGAATCCGCAACGTGCCCGCCCCGGCGCCCCTGAGGAATTCGTCCGCCTCCGGCATGATCAGCGCGGCAGGGTCTTGTTTTTCCGGTGCGGATGTCAATGATCGTTCAACAGGACTGGATTGCGTTGACGGTAATAAATTAGCATGTGTATTATCTGCATGCAATTTATTTTCACCTTGCCAAGCGGCGCCCCCCGTGCTGCCGAAGGATTTGTATATGGCTCAAACTGCGGCTTTGCGCGCTTTCGAGGACCGGCGGATCGAGAACGAAGCCGGCCTCATTTTCCAGCATGTGGCGCGTCAACGCATAAAACTCCTGGACGCGCTGCTGGTTCCGCACGGACTGACCTCGGCGCAGGTCTACCTGTTGAACTGGCTGTTGCGCGAGGATGGCCGCACGCAGATCGAGTTGGCGCGTCTTCTCAACATCGGCACGGTCGCGGTCAGCGGCATGGTGGACCGGTTGGAGGCGGCCGACTGGGTCGAGCGTCGTCCCGACGAGACTGACCGACGCACGAAGCGGGTGTTTCTAAAGCCCTCCGCCATGTCGAAGAAACATGTATTGGGCGAGGCGGCCGCGCAGGTGAACGCCATGTCGTTCGAAGGCTTGCGTGAGGACGAGGTGGACCAGCTCCTGTCGCTGATGCGGCGCGTGCGCGGCAATCTGAACGAGGCCCTTGACGGCGACATGCCGTCCTTGGGCGGCTCGACCTAGTGTCCCGGATCTGAAGTTCGCTTCGTTACGCAGCAGGCTCGATGCGAACTTCAGATTCAATGGGGGTTCTGGATAAACTATTGCATATATTAGATTTTCCGATCGACGCCTTCCCAGAACGGCGCGCGTAGTTCCCGCTTTTTGATCTTGCCGGCATCATCGCGCGGGAAATCCGGCCGCGCTTCGATGTGCTTCGGCACCATATAGATCGCAAGCCTGCGCTTGAGAAAAGCGGCGAGCGCATCGACATCGAGTTCGGCGCCCTTGTTCGGCTGCACGATTGCCGCCACGGCCTCGCCGGCCGCCGGGTCGGGAATGCCGAAGACCGCGCAATCGGCGATCTCGTCATGGGCGAGAATCTTCGCCTCCACCTGCGCGGGATAGATGTTCACCCCATTGGCGATGATCATGTCCGTCTTCCGGTCGCTGAGGAACAGATAGCCGTCCTGATCGAGATAGCCGACATCCCCAACGCTCACCAAATCGCCATGCGCTGCCTCGGCCCGCGCTTCTGGCTGGTTGAGATAGGTGAAATCGGGGATATCGCGTCGCCGTCCGTAAATCTCGCCGGTGACGCCGGGGCCGCAGAGATCGCCGTTCTCATCGAGAACTTCGACCCGTGCGGTCGGCACGGCGCGTCCGACCGTGCCGGGCCTTTCAAGCGCATCCGCGCTGGAGGCAAAGGTCAGCGCACTCGTCTCCGTCGAGCCGTAATACTCGAAGATCACCGGCCCCCACCAGTCGATCATGGCGGCCTTCAACTCAATCGAGCATGGTCCGCCGGAAATGACCACATGGCGCACGCTCGACAGATCGTACGCGTTGCGAACCTCTATAGGCAGGCGGATCAGCCGCTGAAGCATAGCGGGCACCATGAAGCTGGTCGTGATGCGGTGCTCTTCGATATCACGCAATGTGGATTCGGCATCGAAGCGTGCGGGCAGCACCAAACTGCCGCCCGCCTGAAACGTGCCTTGCAGGAACCGGTTGGGTGCCGAATGATAAAAAGGCGCGGCCAGGTGGGTGCGCATCCGCCGTTCGAAGAACGCATCATAGGCGACAGGTTCGGGCCGCCTCGCCGCAAGCCGTTGCACCCCTTTTGGGCGCCCGGTCGTGCCAGAGGTGTAGATCAGCGGATAGGGCGCGTCTGCCCGCGGTTCTGCGATCGGCGCATGCTCGCCGACGAATTGGCCCCAGTCGCGCGCGCCGCTCGTCACCTCCGCAAGTACGGGGTCGATCCCGAACGCCTCGCAGATCGGCGCGGGCGTCGGCACGAGCAGCACTTCGAGGCGGT
>NZ_CFIFWG010000001.1:45172-62577 GCF_984466335.1 Roseitalea sp.
GCAAAGCTTCGGGCAGGCGCTGGACCACGCCGCGCCAGAGATCGGCATGAGCAATGACGGTGCGGGTCTGGCTATCCTCAAGGATGTAGGCGACATCGCCGGCCTTCAGGTGCCAGTTGATCGGCAGCGTGGCGGCTCCCGCAAGGCGCACCGCCTCGCTCGCGGTCAGGAAGGCGATGTCGTTACGCAAAAAAAGCGCCACGCGGCCCTCTGCCGCCCCGAGCGCGACGAGCCCCGAGGCGGCACGCGCCGCTTGCCCAGCAATGCTCGCCGCATCGAAGCGCCTGCCGGCAAAAGCAACGTCTCCAGCCATTGCCCGTCTCGTCACCTGCCGCTGAACTTTGGCGTGCGTTTTTCCGCCCGCGCCCGAACACCTTCATCGAAATCGGGTGAGGCGAACGCCTCCGCTTGCAACCGGGCTTCAAGGGCCAGATGCGCCCCCAGATCGCCCGAGCGCGCCGAGACCACAAGACGCTTGGTCAATCCCAGCGCCCGCGTCGGCCCGGCAGCGAGATGGGCCGCAAAGGCATAGGCTTCATCCTCGAAGTCCGTCTCCGACAAGAGTTTCGCTGCAAGCCCCCATTCCAGCGCCTGCTCGGCCTCGATCACCTCGCCCAAAAGCGCCAGTGATGCCGCCCGCGACACGCCAAGCTTGTGGGTGAGCGCGAAAACAGTGCCCGCGTCCGGAACGGCGCCGATTTTGGTGAACGCCATATGGAGACGAGCCGACGGCGCCGCCACCATCAGATCGCCGGCCAGCGCAAGGCCGGTGCCCGCACCGGCCGCGGGCCCCTGAACCGCTGCGACAACCGGGTAGGAAAGCGCGGCGATCAAGCTCACGATCCGGTTCATTCCGGCCCTGAGTTCAGCTTCGATGGTCGTCCGTCGCGCCAAAATCGTATCCGGGGTCGCATCGGCGCCCGCGCAAAACGCACCTCCCGCACCCCTGACAAGCAGCGCCCGGGCGCTTGGCGCGGCGGTTTCGCGCTCCAGCACCGCCAACAGAGCCGACCGCATCTCGGCCGTCAGCGCGTTGCGCTTTTCCGGCCGATTGAGCGTCAGGACGAGAACATCGCCGCGTCGGCTTTCCAAAAGCTGGGGCACGAAAACCCTCTCTAAGTCGGTGTTGGTTCGATTTAATTCGCTTGTTATCTATTTGCAAGTGTATTATTTATCGGCTGAAAAGGCGAAGCCGCTCGTCGACATATAGGGGAGCCATCTTGGACGGTTCACACTCTAATGGCCGCGTTCTTTTGGAGGGTCAGGTGGCCATTGTCACCGGCGCCGGACGTGGCGTCGGACGTGACATTGCGCTTTTGTTGGCCGCCCATGGCGCCTCGGTCCTCGTCAACGATCTCGGCGGCGCGTCCGATGGCGGCGGCAACGATGCGGGACCGGCATCTTCGGTGGTCGGCGAGATCGAAGCCGCAGGCGGGCAGGCCGTTTCCAACGCAGCCTCCATCACCGAATATGGCAATGCCGACGCCATGGTGGAGCAGGCCGTCGACCGGTTCGGCCGCCTTGACATCGTCGTCAACAATGCCGGCATATTGCGCGATGCAATCTTCCACAAGATGAGCGAGGCGGACTGGGACGCCGTGATCGCGGTGCATTTGAAGGGTTCGTTCAACCTCGCCCGCGCCGCCGCGCCGGTCTTCCGATCGCAGGCATCGGGTCGGATGATCCATATGACCTCCAATTCAGGGCTGATCGGCAATTTCGGCCAGGCCAACTACATCGCCGCCAAGCTCGGCATTGTCGGCCTGTCGCGCGCCATCGCGCTCGATATGGCGCGCTACAATGTCACCTCAAACGTCATCGGGCCCCAGGCCTGGAGCCGTCTCATCGGCGTCATCCCGACCGAAACCGACGAAGAAAAAGCCCGTGTCGAAAGGTTCAAAAAGATGACGCCGGCCAAGATCGCGAATCTGGTCGTCGCCCTTGCCGCGCCCGATGCGCAGCACATCACGGGGCAGATTTTCGTCTGCCGAGGCAACGAAATTCACCTTATGAGCCAGCCGCGTCCGACCCGTTCGCTCGCCAACCCCGAGGGCTGGTCGCCCGAGACGATCCTTTCTGCCGCCTTCCCCGCGATGGAGGGCGCATTGACGCCACTTGAGCGCTCGAACGATGTGTTCGGCTGGGAGCCCGTCTGATGGGCGTTGTCGACACGCAGGAATCGTTCCGCGACAAGCTGGAAGGCTACAGGTTTCCGGAGGTCTTCCAGAGTTACGCCACCAGGGACTGCATCCTTTACGCGCTTGGCGTCGGCTTTGGCGAGAACCCCACCAACCGCGCCGAGCTGCCTTTCGTCTTCGAGGAACCGGAACTGAAGGTCGTGCCTTCCATGGCAGCCGTTCTGGCGGGCCCTGGGTTCTGGGCACGCGATCCCGATACCGGCATCGATTGGCAAAAGTTTCTTCATGCCGAGCAGGAAGTCGTCCTACACCGCCCCCTGCCCCCGGAGGCTTGGGTTCGGGCCAAGACGAAGGTCACGCGCATCATCGACAAGGGCGCCGACAAGGGCGCTTTGATTTATCTGGAGCGCGCCATTCAGGACGAGCAAGGTGAGCTGGCGACGGTGCGTGTCGTTAACTTTGCGCGCGGCAATGGCGGCTGCGGCGGCGATATGGGGCCGCAGCCCGCGCCCCACATCGTTCCCGAAGGGCCGCCTCAGACCAGTTTCGAGACCCATATCGACCCGCGATCGGCGCTTTTTTATCGCCTCTCCGGCGATCCCAATCCGCTCCATGTGGACCCGGACATGGCCGCGGCGGCCGGCTTCGAGCGGCCGATCCTGCACGGGCTTTGCTCCTTCGGCATCGCCACCCGTGCACTGCTGGCCAGCTATTGCGATTACGATCCGAGCCGCCTCAAGGCGATCGGGCTACGCTTCTCCAAGCCCGTCTATCCAGGCGAGACGATGCGCGTGGAGATGTGGCGCAGTGGCGAGACCGTCTCCTTCCGGGCGCGGATCGCGGATCGGGACGTCATCGCGCTCGATCACGGCCGCGCCGAGATCCGCTGAGCGATGCCGCCCCTGAACGGCATACGCGTCGTGGAGTTTGCCGGAATGGGTCCGGCGCCGTTCGCGGCGATGATTCTGGCGGACATGGGCGCCAAGGTGACGCGCATCGCCCGGCCCGGCCCTGAAGCGCCGCCGGGACTGGACGTCCTGACAAGGGGCCGCGACACGATCCATCTCGACCTCAAGGTCGAAAATGGCCGCGCCGAAGCGCTGCGGCTCGTCATCGAGGCCGACATGCTGATTGAAGGGTTCCGCCCTGGCGTCATGGAGCGCCTGGGGCTCGGGCCGGAGGACTGTCATGGCGCCAACCCGGCTCTTGTCTACGGCCGCATGACAGGGTGGGGTCAGGATGGCCCGCTGGCACAGAGCGCCGGCCACGACATCAACTACATCGCGATCACCGGCGCGCTCTGGTCGATGGGCGAGGCGGGCCGTCCGCCCCAGCCACCGTTGAACCTTCTGGGCGACTTTGGCGCCGGCGCGACCTATCTGGTCATCGGCCTTCTGGCGGCGCTTCACAAGGCACGGGCCACCGGCGCGGGAGACGTGGTCGATGCGGCGATCTGCGATGGTACCAATGCGATGATGGGTTTCGTGCGCGGGCAGAAGGCGCGCGGCCGCTGGCGATATGAGCGCGCCGCCAACCGGCTTGACGGATCGGCGCCCAATTACCGCGTCTATACCTGCGCCGATGGCAAGTGGCTCAGCGTCGGCGCGCTGGAGCGGAAATTCTTCGCCAACCTCCTCGCCGCCATGGGCTTTGAGGGCGCCGAACTTGAGCGCCATGCTTCGCTTGAGGCACCCGCCGAGACCGCCACCACGCTCGAAGCGCACTTTCTCACCAAAACCCGGAATGCATGGTGTGCCATCCTTGAAGGCATCGATTGCTGCATCGCGCCGGTGCTCGACCCCGATGAGGCACTGGACCATCCGCATATGAAAGCGCGTGCGCTCAATGCCCGCACGCCGACGGGCCCGCAGCCCGCGCCCGCGCCCCGCTTTCTCGGCACAGCGGCCATGGCAACCGGAAAGATGGCAACCGGAAAGATGGCGGCCGGAAAGAAGGCCGCCGGAGGCGCATCATGATCCGCGCCACGCGTTTCGAAGCTGCCGCGTTCGGCGGGCCGATCAAGGCCATGCGCCGCGACCTGCCTGACCCGACCGGCTCGGAAGTGATCGTTGAGGTGTCCCATTGCGGGGTCTGCCATACCGATCTTCATGTCCATCACGGGGGCTATGAGATCGGCGGCGGCAAGGAGCTCCGTTTCGAGGACCGGGGCGTCAGCCCGCCGCTGACCCTCGGCCATGAGATCGTTGGGCGGGTCGCCGCCGCCGGTCCGGATGCCGGCCACGTCTCCAAAGGCAATGTCGCCGTCTACCCCTGGATCGGCTGTGGCGCGTGCTTTCGCTGCGCTGCGGATGAAGATCATCTGTGCGCCAATGGTCGCTTCTTGGGCGTGTTCGCGCCCGGCGGTTATGCCAGCCATGTCGTCGTCCCCCATCCGCGTTACCTGTTCGACATCGGCGATCTCGATACGGCAAGCGCCGCGCTTTTCAGCTGTTCGGGACTGACAAGCTTCGGCGCGCTTCAGAAGATCGCCGATGTCCCCAAAGATGCCGCCGTGCTTGTCATCGGCGCGGGCGGGCTTGGGCAGACCACCATCGCGCTCGCCCGGCAGATGGGCTGGACCCGGCTCGTCGCGCTCGATCTGAACGCCGAAAAACGCGCGCTTGCGCTGGAGGCCGGCGCCTCGACCGCCGCAGACGCCACGGCAACCGATATCGAAAAACTCAAACAGATCGCCGAGGCGCCGATTCTCGCCGCGCTCGATTTCGTCGGCGGCGAGGCGACCGCCAGCTACGCGGTGAAGGCGTTGGAAAAGGGCGGCACCTTGGTCTTGATCGGGCTTTTCGGCGGCGAATTCAGCCATCCCCTGCCGCTCTTTCCGGTACGCGCCCTGACGGTGGCCGGCTCCTATGTCGGCAGTCTCGATGACATGGCCGATTACGTGGCCCATGTGCGGGCCCATGGCGCGCCGCGCCTGCCAATCGAAGAACGGCCCATGGAGCGGGCAGGCGATGTGCTCGGCGCCTTGTCGCGAGGCGAAATCTGCGGACGGGCGGTTCTGGTGAATCGCGGCTTTGAGGCGGCAGAGTGAACATGCATTTCGATCCGAAGACGCTTGAGCGCCCCGCCGGCCTGTTCGCTGAGGGCCGTTTGCAGAAGGCCAAGGGCCCCACCTTTGAGCATCCTTGCCCCTCCGATACGCGCCTGAGCCTTGCCTATTCGACCGCGACGGCCGACGATGTGGACCGCGTCGCGCGCCACGCCCGCAAGGCGGCGCGCGCATCGGGCTGGGCGAACCAGAGCGCCAAGGCGCGCGGGCGCGTGCTTCACCGCTGGGCCGATCTTGTCGAGGCGAATGCCGAAACGCTCGCCGCGCTTGAAGCGGTTGCCTCCTCGCGGCCGTTCGGCGACGTCATGGGGCGCGACGTGATGGTCGTCGCTTCGGCGCTGCGCACCTTCGCAGCTTACGCCGAGACTTATGAGAGCGCCGTGACCGCCACCGCAAGCGGTCAGCTTTCCATGGTCACGACAGAACCCTATGGTGTCGTCGTCGCCATCGCGCCGTGGAATTTTCCGCTGATCCTGTCGGCGTGGAAATTCGCGCCCGCGCTCGCCTCTGGCAATGCCGTCATCCTCAAACCATCCGAATTCACCCCCTTCTCGGCCTTGAAAGTCGCCGAGCTTGGCGCCCAGGCGGGCCTGCCCGGGGGCGTCTTCAACGTGCTGCCCGGCGATGCGGCGGTCGGCCGGGCGCTGGTCCGGCACCCCCACACCGATTACGTGACCTTCACCGGCTCAAGCGCGACCGGTGCGAAGATCATGGCGGACGCGGCCGCCAACGGTCTGAAACCGGTCAGCCTGGAGCTGGGCGGCAAGGGTGCCCAGCTCGTCTTCGACGATGCCAAAGACCTCGACCATATCGCCGATCTCGTCGCGCGCGGGGTGGCCTACAATAGCGGCCAGGTCTGCTTCGCCGGATCGCGGCTGGTGGTCCACCGGGCCGTCAAAGACGCGCTGATTGCCAAGATCGCCGACCGGTTGGGCAGGCTTGTCACCGGACCGACCTGGAGCGACGGGACCACCTTGCCGCCGATCATCAACAAGGCGCAGCTCACACGCATCGGCCGCATTGTCGAGGGGGCCGAGAAGCAGGGCGCCACACGCCTTTTTGGCGGTGAACCGGTCAAGACCAATGATGGCATTCACGCCTATGCACCGACCATCCTCGACCGGGTGGGGCCGGAGAACATCGCCTTTCAAGAGGAAATATTCGGCCCGGTCTTGGCCGTCGATACGTTCGGGAGCTTCGAGGATGGTATCGCCAAGGCGAACCACCCGGACTATGGCCTCGCCGCCTCGGTCCACACCGCCGATCTCGACCGCGCACTGACCGCATCGAAGCGGATCGACGCCGGCACGGTCTGGATCAACCATTGGGGCCGGGGCGAGGACATGACGAGCCCGTTCGGCGGTATGAAGAAATCCGGCCTGGGCAAGGATCTTGGTCGCGCCGGCTATGAGAAATATCTCAAGTCGAAATCGGTCTGGGTCGAACTCGGCGAGCCCCAATAGGATACAAATGCATCTCGGCCCGACGCGTTGCATGCCCGTATCGGGGTGGTCTTTCCTACATCGATCTTGGCAGGATAAGTGAAATCGCCGGCACCGCGATCAGCAGAATCAGCACGATGAAATCGCTGATCAGGAACCGCCATATGCCGGCGAAGATCCGGCCGATCCCCACCTTCTCCTCGATGGTCGCCGCAAGGACAAACACGTTCAGCCCCACCGGCGGCGTGATGAGGCCGATCTCCAAAAGCTTGACGATGATGACGCCGAACCAGATCAGATCGAACCCGAAGGCTTCGACCATCGGGATGATCAGGGGCAGCGTCAGCACCATGATCCCGACCGGATCGAGGAACATGCCGAGCACCAGATAGATCAGGCAGATGATGGCGATGAAGCCCCAAGGGCCGATGTTGGTCTGGGCAATGGCTGCGACCAGATCGTTGGAAAGCCCCGTCAGCGCGATCAACGCCACGAAAATCTTTGCGCAGGCCGCAATGAAGAAAATCACCGTGGTGGTGACCGTCACCTCGCGCACCAGCGGAACGATGTCGCGCAGCTTGATCCGCCCCCGGACCACGCCGAACAATGTGGCGAACATCAAGGACAGGGCCGCCGCTTCTGTGGCGGTGAAGAGGCCGCCATAGATGCCGCCGATGACGATGACGAAGAGCAGCAAGGCCGGCCAGGAGGCCAGAAGCGCCCGGTAGCGCTCCTCACGCGAATAGGTCACATCGCTGACGGGCGCGATCTCGGGCGAGCGACGCACCCATATGCAGACCACCAGCGCATAGCCGAGCAGCGAGATCATGCCCGGCACGAAGCCGGCGAGGAAAAGCTGCCCGATCGATGTCTCGGTGAAGATGGCGTAGATGATAAACAGGATCGACGGCGGGATCAGCGCGCCCAGCGTGCCGCCGGCCGCGACGCTCGCCGTGGCGAGGCGGGGATCATATTTCAGCCTGAGCATCTCCGGCGTGCAGATCTTGCCCATGGTCGATGCGCAGGCGATGGACGAGCCGGAGATGGCCGAGAAGCCACCGCAACCGGCAATCGACGCAATGGCCACGCCGCCCGGCATCCGCGCCAGCCAGATCCGCGCCGCCTTGTAGATCTCGGTGGTGATCTCCGCCTTGTATGCCACGTGCCCCAGCGCGATGAACAGCGGGATCATCGACAGATTGTAGGAGTGGATGATGCTGAAGCTGCTCGAAAACGCAACCGACAGCGTTCGCGACAGGGCACGGTCGGGCATGAAGGTGCCCGTTCGCATGGCGAAGACGAAGAACAGCGCCACGACGGCGACACCGCCAATGGCCCAGGCGATGGGCACCCGGATCGCCAGAAGCACGATCACCGCCGCGCAGGCGATGTAGCCTATGAGGGAAACGTCCACTGTTCCGCCCGCGCCGCTATAAGGTGGCCGGGGCCGGCCGACCCATGACCGCCGCGCGCGCATCCACCCAAAGGATGGTCAGAAGGCGCAAGAGCACGAAAGCAAAGGCCAAAACGAAGGCACCCCGGCTGATCCATTTGGGGATGAACAGATCGCCGCCGTGATGCGAGCCACTTTCGAGCGCGCGCGTGAACTGGTCCCAGCCGCCGGCCAGCAGGGCCGAAACGACGACCATTCCAACCAGTGCGGCGAACACGGCGATCCAGCGGTTGAGCCAATCGGGAAAGAAGCTTGCAATGACCTCGATCGATACATTGGCGCGCTTCGCCGTGGCCGCGCTCAGAGGAAACAAGATGGCCGGGACCATGAACTCACGCACGATGATGATGCCATCAGGAAAGCCAAAGCCGAGGAATTCGCGACAGATGACAATGGCGACGATCAGAATGCAGAGCAGAACGATCGAGATTGCCCCCAATGTTTCGAGGATGAACTCGATTCGACCGAAAAGGCGATTGACCATTGTGCGGTTCCGGCTCTTGGTCCTGCGGCGCACAAGCACGCCGCAGGGTCCGCTCGCTGGTGGTTAGCTGCGTTCCCAAGGGACCCCATCATTGGCTTCGATGGCGTTCCACTTCTCGATCAGGGACAGCATCTCATCCATGATCGCCTGACCGTCAAGGCCGGTGGCCTGGGCATCCGCCAGCCAGATATCGATGATCGGCCGCGCCGCTTCGCCGAACGCCTCATAATCGGCTTCGCTGAACGCGCGCTGGGACAACGCCCCTTCGCCGGATGTCATGGCTTCGATTGCCGCGGCCTCGGCCCGGCCCAGATATTCGCCATAGAAATCGGGCATGGCCGCGCCTGCTGCCAGGACAGCAGCCCGTTCGTCCTCGGAAAGGCTCTCAAAGGAGTCCTTGTTCATCACCGTGGCCAGAACGATGCTTGAAGACAGCTCGATGGGGGTGATCGTCTCAAGCAACTCGTCGAGCTGGGTCGCCTTGGCGAAATAGCCATAGGTGACCGTGCAGTCGATCAGGCCGGTCTGCATGCTCTGATAGACCTCGTAGATCGGCATGTTGACCATGTTGCCGCCAAGCGGTTGGAACAGGTCGCTCATGGAGTTGGTGCGGCTGATCTTGACGCCATCGACATCGGCAACGGACCTGATCTGGCCTTCATTGCAGCCCAGAAGCGCAATTGGCAGCGCATAGAAGTTGACGAACACCAGATTGCGCTCGTCAAGGCGCGCCTTGATCGTTTCGTTGGTCGTGAAGAGCTCATGCATCGCGCTCATCATCACCCAGGGGCTGGCATTGGTCATCGGCAGGCCGCCGAGCGCCAGCTCCGGCATTTCCGATTGGGTATAAGGCCCGACGATCAGACCCAGATCGGCCACGCCGGCGCTCATGGAATCGAGCGCGGCCGTCGTCTGGAAGAGCGCCCCGCCCCAATTGTTCTCAACCGCAAGAGCCCCCCCCGATTTCTCGGCGATCAGCGTGCTAAGATGGTTGACCGCCTCGGCCCGGATGCCGCGGTTCGGTCCCGGATCGTTGGAGATCAACAGGGTCTGCGCCTGCGCGCCGAACGCAAAGACGGATGTCGCCGCGGCCAGTGCCGCCATTTTGAAAAGCTTGGTCACGTGGTTCCTCCCAGTTTCAAGCACAAACTTCATTGAGCAATGCTTAGTAGGATGATAGATAGCATGATAACTATTATCTAGCAATCTATTTCTCGCCATTGCTTGCATGGCCCGTTGCGGGCGCACCGAAGTGCGAACCGCCGGCCACTCGGCCAACGGTCCCCGCGGAGCATTCGGCAAGGAGAGCTGGGGGAATGGGCAGCCGCCGGGCCGTCGTGAACAACCAGGCCCGAAACCTGAACCCCCACACGACCTAATGGCTGAGCACCTTATCGAGAAACTCTCGGGCGCGGTCGTTTTGCGGGCTTGTGAAGAACGTTTCCGGATCGTTCTGTTCAACCAACTCACCCGCATCCATGAACACCACGCGATCGGCGACCTTGCGCGCAAAGCCCATCTCGTGGGTCACGCAGACCATGGTCATGCCCTCGTTCGCCAGTGAGACCATCACGTCGAGCACCTCGCCGATCATTTCGGGGTCGAGCGCCGATGTCGGCTCGTCGAACAGCATGATGTCGGGCTGCATGCACAGCGAGCGGGCGATGGCCACGCGCTGCTGCTGCCCGCCGGACAGTTGCGCGGGATGCTTGTGCGCCTGATCGGCGATCTGCACCCGCGACAGATAGGCCATCGCCAGTTCCTCGGCCTCCGCCGGCGTCGCCTTCTTGGTGCGGACCGGCGCCAGCGTGCAGTTCTCCAGCACGGTCATGTGCGGGAACAGGTTGAAATGCTGGAACACCATGGAGACCCTGCGGCGCACCGCGTCCATGTTCGGCGCGTCCGCCCGGATCTCCTCGCCGTCGATCTCGATCGTGCCGGACTGGTGTTCCTCAAGCTGGTTGATCGTCCGGATCATGGTCGACTTGCCCGAGCCGGAGGGCCCGCACACGACCATCTTCTCGCCCCTGGCCACCGACAGGGTGACGTCGCGCAGGGCATGGTGCTTGCCGTAGAACTTGTTCACATTACGCATGGCTATGGCCGGGACATTGCCCATCGCAGCGTTCCCTCAATCGCTGATCGCGGCGGTGACGATGATCTCGACCTTCAGCGCCGGCCGGGCGAGCCTTGCCTCGCCACAGGCGCGGGCCGGGGCATGGCCTTGCGGCACCCAGGCGTCCCAAACGGCGTTCATCGCGGCGAAATCGGCCATGTCGGCCAGCCAGACGATGGCTTGCAGAATATGCGCGCGGTCCGAGCCCGCCTCCTTCAGAAGCGCGTCCACCCGCGACAGGCAGTCGGCGGTCTGCCCGGCCACCGTCTCGCCCTCGCCGACCTGACCGCACAGATAGACGGTGCCGTTGTGCCTGACGATCTTGCTCATGCGCCGGCCGGTGTGCAGGCGTTCGATCATGTTTCCATCCTATTGCCTAAGGCCGCGCGCCTTCAGCGCCGCGGCGATGTCGTCGAGGCTCGCAGGATCGTCGATGGTGGCCGGCATGCGCCAGTCCGTGCCGTCGGCGATCTTCTGCATGGTGCCGCGCACCACCTTGCCCGAGCGCGTCTTGGGAAGGCCCGGCACGGCGATGGACGTCTTGAAGGCGGCCACCGGCCCGATCCTTTCGCGCACCAGGGCCACAAGCTCCTTTTCAAGCTCCGCCTCACTTCGCTCGACACCGGCCTTGGTGACGAAGAAGCCGATGGGCAATTGCCCCTTGATGGCGTCGGCCATGCCGACCACCGCGCATTCGGCGATATCGGGATGGCCGGCGATGACCTCTTCCATGGCGCCCGTGGAAAGCCGGTGCCCGGCCACATTGATGATGTCGTCGGTGCGCGCCATGATGAAGACATAGCCGTCCTCGTCCATGATCCCGGCGTCCGATGTCGCATAATAGCCGGGGAACTCGTCCAGATAGGCTTTGCGGAAGCGATCTTCGGCGTTCCACAATGTGGGAAAGCCCGAGGGCGGCAGCGGCAGCTTGCAGACGATATTGCCCAGCGTGCCGCGCGGCACGGGATGGCCTGCATCGTCGAGCACGTCGATGGCGTAACCCGGCATGGGCACGCCCGGCGAGCCGGGCTTGACCGGCACGAGGCCAAGGCCCACCGGATTGCCGGACATGGGCCAGCCGGTTTCAGTCTGCCACCAGTGGTCCACCACCGGCCGGTCGAGCGTGTCGCGCGCCCAGGCGATGGTCGCCGCATCGGAACGTTCGCCGGCCAGGAACAGCGTGCGGAAGGCGCTCAGGTCGTAATCGCCGATCAGCGCGCCGTCCGGGTCCTCCTTCCGGATGGCGCGGAAGGCCGTGGGCGCGGTGAAGAGCGCCGCCACCTTGTGGTCGGCGATCACCCGCCAGAAGGCGCCGGCATCGGGCGTGCCCACCGGTTTGCCCTCATAGAGCACCGTGGCGCAGCCATGCAGCAACGGCGCATAGCAGATATAGGAATGGCCGACGACCCAACCGACATCGGACGCCGCCCAGAAGGTTTCGCCGGGCTTGACGCCGTAATGGTGCGCCATGGTCCATTTCAGCGCGACCATGTGTCCGCCATTGTCGCGCACCACGCCCTTGGGCTGGCCAGTCGTGCCCGAGGTATAGAGGATATAGAGCGGGTCGGTGGCCAGAACGGGCACGCATTGCGTCGTGGCGCCCGCTGCGAGCGCCGCGCCGACCGTTTCGGCATAATCGAGATCGCGGCCGGGCACCATCTCGCAGGGGAGCGCTTCGCGTTGCAGGATCAGGCAGGTCTGCGGCTTGACCGATGCGATGTCGATGGCCTCGTCCAGGAGCGGCTTATAGGCGACGATGCGGTTCGGCTCGATGCCGCAGGAAGCCGAGACGATGCATTTGGGCTGGGCATCGTCGATGCGCGTGGCCAGTTCGCGCGCCGCAAAGCCGCCAAAGACGACCGAATGGATCGCACCCAGCCGCGCGCAGGCCAGCATGGCGAAAATCGCCTCGGGCACCATGGGCATATAGACGATCACGCGGTCGCCCCTGCCGACGCCCTGGGCGCGCAGCACATGCGCGAGCGCGCTCACCCGTGCCAGAAGGTCGGCATAGGCGAAGCTTTCGACCGTGCCGGTGACGGGGCTGTCGTAAATCAGCGCCGTGCGGTCCCCATGGCCCGCCGCCACATGCCGGTCCACGCAATTGTGGCAGGTGTTGCAGGTGGCACCCGCGAACCAGCGGCCATAGGCGCCCATCTGCGGATCGAAGACCGTCTTGGCCGGCTCGAACCAGTCGATGGCCTTGGCCGCTTCGCGCCAGAAGGCGACCGGGTCGGCCTTCCAGCGCGCATAGGTCTCAGCGTAGCGCGAACCCGTCATCGGATCAGCACGTATAGTTCATGCCGATGCGCCCGCCATCCACATAGATGGTCTCGCCGGTTATGTAGCTGGCCTTTTTGCCGGCGAGGAACGCCACCACATCGGCGATCTCGCGCGGGGTGCCCACGCGCTTGAGCGGGGTGCGCGACATCACCATCTTCATCGCCTCGGGGTTGGCGTTGACGCCGGCCATCATCTCCGTGTCGATGGAGCCGGGCCCCACCGCGTTGACGCGGATATTGTGCGGCGCGAGCGCCAGCGCCGCGACCTTGGTGAGCTGCATGACACCGCCCTTGGACGCGCAATAGGCGGGAATGGCCGGGATCGCCACCTGGGCGTTGATCGACGACATGTTGACGATGGCGCCCTCGATTTTTGCCGCGACCATGGTCCTGGCGGCGCGCTGGGTGGCCAGGAAAACGCCGCGCAGATTGATGTCGATAACCCGCTCGAACGCCGCCAGATCATAGGTGAGGAAATCGCCGGGCATGGCGACGCCGGCATTGTTGACGAGGATCGACACCGGCCCGTGCCCGGCTTCGATCGCATCGAACAGGGCGTCGATCTGACCGGCATCGCCCATGTCGCAGACCATGCCGACGGCCCCGCCTCCGAGCCTTTCGGCCGCATCCTTCACGCCGTTGGCATCGATGTCGGCCAGGATCAGCCGCGCGCCGTCTTCGGCCAAAGCCTCGGCGCAGGCATAGCCGATGCCCTGCGCGGCGCCGGTGACCAGCGCCAATTGTGTGTCCGTCATGCCTTTATCCTCTCAATCCTCGTAGCCGTAATCGGCCTTCGCCTGTTCCGGCGTGATCATGCCCGCCTCCAGATCGGCGGCGACACGCGCCCTGTCGCGCCTTGCCGGATCGCCATAGCCGCCCCCGCCCGGCAGGCAGAGCCGCAGGCGCTGGCCGTTCCTGACCAGTTGCCGGCCCTTGGCCTTCAAAGGCGTGCCGTCGACCAGTTCGACCCGCCCCGCCCCGCCCGGCCCGCCGCCCTCGCGGCCGCGCGCGGCGTTTTCTACACGGTCGAACATGGCGTTGAACCAGAAATCATAGCCCGCGCGCGGTTCGATCTCGATCGTCTGCCCCAATCCACCCCGCAAAGCGCCAACCCCACCCGAACCCTCGCGCAGATCCTTGCGCCACACGGTGATGGGGCCGACATGTTCGGTGGCCTCCACGCTCATGGTCGAGACGCCGGAGGGGAAGGCCGTGGCCGACAGCCCGTCGGTGGAAGGGCGCGCACCGGTGCCGCCGGAATTGAACATCAGCACCTCGCGGTTGGGCAGCCCGCTGGCCGGATCGCCGGGGCGCGCCGAAATCTGGATGTTCCACAGCGCGCTCGCCCCTTCCGCCGGCACGGTTCCAGGAATGGCCTGATGCAGCGCGCCCAGCACCACATCGGGCACCAGATGGCCGAGCACATGGCGCACCGAGACCGGCGCGGGGCGTCTGGCGGCGAGGATGCAGCCCTCCGGCGCGGTGATCTCGAAGGGCTCCAGCGAGCCCGTATTGTTGGGCACCTGCGGCGCGATGGCGCATTTCAGCCCATAGCAGGCATAGGCTCGGGTATAGACCTCGGGCACATTGACGCCGAACCGGCTCATGCCCGACGTGCCGGCGAAATCGGCGGTCAGCCGGTCGCCCTTGACGGTCAGCGTCACAACCATGGTCACCGGCGCGTCATAACCGTCGACCTGCATCGTGTTGCGATAGGTGCCGGAGGGCACTTCGGCGATGGCCGCGCGCGTCGCCTTGCGGCTGGTCTCGACGATGAAGTCCGAAAGCCCGTCCAGATCGGCGATGCCGAACTCGTCCAGCATGGCCTGAAGGCGGCGGTCGCCGATCTCGTTGCAGGCGGCCAGCGAATACATGTCGCCGGCCACCTGGTCCGGCTCGCGCACATTGGCCCGCACGATGCGCAGCAGCATCTCGTCCACCCGGCCGCGCTCTGCAAATTTCATGATCGGGATCAGGAGGCCCTCTTCATAGACCTCGTTGGCGTCCGGCCCGAAGCCGCGCCCGCCAATATCGACCACATGGGCCGTGCAGGCGAAAAAGCCGATGTGCAGCCCGCCCCGGAAGATCGGCGTGACCACGGTGAAATCGTGCAGATGGCCCGTCCCCAGCCAGGGATCGTTGGTGACGAAGACGTCGCCCTCGAAAATGTTCCGCGCGCCGATCTCGCGGGCGAAATGGGTGACGCTTTCGGCCATGGCGTTCACATGGCCGGGCGTGCCGGTGACGGCCTGCGCCATCATGCGGCCCTTGTGGTCGAACAGGCCGGCCGATAGGTCGCCCGCCTCGCGCACGGAGGTGGAAAAGGCGGTGCGGATCAGCGTCGTCGCCTGTTCCTCGACCACCGCGATGAGCCGGTTCCACATGATCTGATAATCGATGGAGGTCGGTGCCATGGCTCAGCCCCCCTTCCGCGTCAAAAGCAGGCTGCCGTCGGGTTGCCCCGTAGCGCGAAAGGCCGAGGTGACGATGGTGGAGGTCTCGCTTTCCACGATCACCGCCGGCCCTTCGACCGCGACGCCCGGTCGCATCGCCGCGCGCTCCACTTCGCGCGCCTCGACGGTTGCGCGTTGCGCGGCGTCGTAGAAGCTGCGCGGCCGCGAGGGCACAACCGCGCCGCTGTCGGGCGGGCGCCCGACCCTTGCCGCCGGCGGCCGGCGCGTGCCGACCACCAGCGACCAGTTGGTAATCTCGATGGCAAGACCGTCGATGGTGCGCCCGAACAGGGTCCGGTAGGCGGCCTCGAAGGCTTGCCCGATCATGTCTGTGTCGTCCGCCGTGAAGACGCGGTGCGCCAACGGCACGGGGATTTCCCAGCCCTGGCCCGAATAGCGCATGAAGGCGGTCAGCCGCGTTGTCGTGGCGGCGTCGCCCGCGCCTTGCGTCACGAAGGCGGCGGCCTCATTGTCCAGTGCCGCCAAGGCAGCGTTCACGGCATCGGCGTCGAACGCATCGAGACGCTGGAACAGGCCCCTGGTGGCCTCATAGCTGAACGGCGCCTTCAAAAAGCCGATGGCCGAGCCCACGCCCGCGCCGGGCGGGACGATCAGCGCGTCGATGCCCAGCTTCTCGCACAGGCGGCACGCATGCAGCGGCGCGCCGCCGCCGAATGCGATCATGGTGAAATGCTCGATGTCGCGACCGTTCTCCACCGTGTGGACGCGCGCCGCATTGGCCATGTTCTCGTCGACCATTTCGGTGATGCCGAAGGCGGCATCTTCCACCGGCAGGCCAAGCGATGCCGCAAGCTTGTCGTCAACCGCTGTTGAAGCCTTGTCGGTCGAAAGTGCGATGGCGCCGCCGGCGAAATTGTCCGCGTCCAGCCGGCCCAGAAGCAGGTTGGCATCGGTGACGGTGGGTTCGGTGCCGCCGCGCCGGTAACAGGCCGGCCCCGGCTCGGAGCCCGCCGAGCGCGGCCCCACCTGGATGCGGCCCATGGTATCGATCGAGGCGATCGAGCCACCGCCCGCGCCGATCTCCACCATTTCCACGACCGGCGTCGAGACCACCATGCCCGAGCCCTTCTTGAACCGGTAGGTGCGCGCCACCTCGAACGTGCCGGCCGTTTTGGGCTCGCCATCCTCGATAAGGCAGATCTTGGCGGTGGTGCCGCCCATGTCGAAGGACAGAAGTTTGTCGAGCCCGTGCGCGCGGGCGAATGTGGCGGCGAAGATGGCGCCGCCCGCAGGTCCCGATTCGAGCAGGCGCACGGGCTGTGCGGCGGCCGTCTCCACCGCGATCAGCCCGCCGCCCGAATGCAGCATGAAGACCGGCGCGCCGATGCCGGCATCGCGCAGCCGGGCCACCAGTCGGCCCAGATAGGCCGCCACCTGCGGCCGCACATAGGCATTGGCGATGACGGTGTTGAAGCGCGGCAGCTCGCGCATCTGCGGCGAGACGACCGACGACAGCGAGATGGACAGGGCCGGCGCGTGGCGGCGCAGCGCATCTTCCATCATCCGCTCATGGCCCTCATTGGCGTAGGCGTGCATGAAGCCGATGGCGACCGCCTCATAGCCGGCATCGACGATGCGCCGGGCCAACGCGTCCGCCTCGTCAGGGTCGAGCGGCAAGAGCACCTCACCGCGAGGACCGATACGCTCGGCGACCGTGAAGCGGTCCCTGCGCGGCACCAGCGGCGCGGGCAGTTCGAGGTTGAGATCATATTGCTCGAAGCGGTTTTCAGAGCGCATCTCGATCACGTCGCGAAAGCCCTCGGTGGTGACGAAGGCCGTCTTGGCGCCGCGCCGCTCGATCAGCGCATTGGTGACCAGCGTCGTGCCGTGGATCACCTGGCCGATGTCTTCAAGAGCGACCCCCGCCGCGCCGGCGGCCCTGGCGATGCCCTCCAGGATCGCCCGTTCGGGTTCGGCATAGTCGGTCAGCACCTTGGCCGTCGAAAGCC
>NZ_CFIFWG010000001.1:62587-64166 GCF_984466335.1 Roseitalea sp.
GTTCGAGCGCCACGTCGGTGAACGTGCCGCCAATATCGACGCCGACCCTGATGGAACCGCCAGCCATGGCTCAGACGCTTCTGATCATCTGGTTGGCGGTAAACGCCATCTGGTAAAGGCGCGACATGAGCGGCGCGCTCGCCACGCCGCTGACGCCGCTCATCGGCAGGGGCAGCGTGTCCACCCCCTCGCCCGTCAAGAGATCAGCCATGGCGCGGCCGAAAATGGTGCCCGTGGTGATGCCCCGGCCATTATAGCCGATCGGCGTGTAGAGATTGTCGGCCAACTGATGGATGCGCGGCAGATGGTCCGGCGTCATGGCGATGCGCCCGTGCCAGGCGTCCTCGAACGCCACCGGGCCCAGCGAGGGGAAGATGCGCGCGAGCTGCTTTTTCGCCCAGCGATGCGACAGGCCCTTGTCGAAACGCCCCACCACGGTGCCCATGGAGCCGACGATCAGCCGGTCCTGGGCGTCGCGGCGCAGGCTGAACATGATCCGACCCGTGTCCCACAGCCCCTGGCGTTCGGGCAGGATATGCGCCGCGTCCGGGCCCAGCGGCTTGGTTGCAAGCTGAAAATAGTGGATCAGCGTGAAGGTGCGGCTCAGCCCCGGCCACAGTTCGTCGGTATAGGCATTGGTGCCCAGCACCACGGCCCTTGCCGACAAGGGGCCGCGATCGGTGACGACGCGCCACAGATCGCCGTCGCGCTCAAGCTTCGTGACCCGGGTTCCCGTGCTGATTTCGGCGCCGGCGCCCCGGGCGGCGCGGGCCAGGCCGCGGCAATAGCCCATCGGGTTGATGGTGCCGGCACGGCGGTCGACCAGGCCGCCATGGAAGAAATCCGAGCCGATCAGCTTGCCGGCCTCCTCGCGCGACAGGAGATCGACCGGCTCGCCCAGCCGGTCCCATTCCGCCTTGCGGCCCTTGAGTTCCACGAACCCGGCGGGTCCGTGGGCGGCGTGGATCGTGCCCGTGCGCGTCGCCTCGCAGCGGATCTGATGCTGCTCGATCAGCGAGAACACATAGTCCGGCGCGCGGCTGAATTCGGTGACGAACCGGCCGCCATGCTCCTCGCCCAGCATCGCGCGCACCTTTTGAGGCGGCAGCCATGCGGCCGCGTTCACCAGCCCCACATTGCGGCCCGATCCGCCAAAGCCGACCTGCTCGGCTTCCAGGACGTGGGCGGACACGCCCTTCTGGCAACAGTGAAGCGCCGTCGAAAGGCCCGTGTAGCCGCCACCGACGATCGCCACATCCACAGTGCCGTCGGCGCTGAAATCGCGCTGAACGTCGCTTTCCTGAGATGAAAGGTCCCACAGTGAGATCGCCCCTTGTCGCGTCATATGGTGTGCGCTCCTGTCTCACAACGGCATTGCGATGCGCCGGCAACTGTTGCCTTGCACCATTGCATGTGTCAATATTTGAAAAAACTGTTCCATATAACAGAACGAATGAAATATGCCGAAATTGAAGACGACCGCCGCGGACATGGTCAAGGCCGCCCGTGCGCGCATCGAGGAAATCGAGACAAAGGATCTGATCGAAAGGCTGGGCGACCCCGACCTGGTTGTTGTCGA
>NZ_CFIFWG010000002.1:0-28497 GCF_984466335.1 Roseitalea sp.
CGGCGACGAACAGGAGATCGGACAGGCGGTTCATGTAGCGCAGCGCCGCCGGATTGACGTGTTCGCCCGGCTTTTCGGCCAGTTCGACCATGTCGCGCTCGGCGCGCCGGGCCACCGTGCGCGCCAGGTGCAGCGCGGCCGCGGCCGCCGAGCCGCCCGGCAGCACGAAGGAACGCAGCGGCTTGAGCCCGGCGTTGAGCGCATCGATGTCCGCCTCGATCCGCGACACCTGCGCATCGGTGACGCGCAGCGGCTCATAGTCGGGCTTGCGCTCGGTTTCGGGCGTCGCCAGATCGGCGCCCAGATCGAACAGATCGTTCTGGATGCGCGCCAGCATGCGGTCGAGATCGGCGTCGGACGCCGTTTGCAGCCGGGCCAGCCCGATACAGGCATTGGTCTCGTCGACGGTGCCGTAGGCGGCGACGCGCCCGTCATATTTGAGCCGCCGCTCGCCGGTGCCCAGCCCCGTCGTGCCGTCATCGCCGGTCTTGGTGTAGATCTTGTTCAGAACGACCATCGGCCCCTTATCCCGTTCCACCGCTGCCCTGGCGGGCAAGATAGACGACCAGCACGATCAGCACCACAGCCACGAATTGCAGGAACACGCGCGCCTGCATCATCTTGTTCGAGAGGTTGGCATCGCCCTGTTTCATCATGTTGCGCAGGCCGGCCAGCAGCACGGCGAACACGGCGAGCATGACGATGATGGTGATGTAGAACAAAGGTCCCGACATGGCGTTTCCGTTTCGTTTCGGGGTCGATCTAGGCACCGCGCGCCAGAAGCCGATAAAAGAGCCCCGCCGGCAGCAGGCGCTTTCCCGCCGCGCCGAGCCGCGTGCGGGAGGTGACATGATAGTGCGCCTTAGGGCGCGAATCGGTCAAGGCGGCCGAAAGCGCCCTGTAGCATCCCTCAAGGGTCCTGCCGCCATCATCGGCCGTGCCGCCGGCGCGCAGTTGCGCCAGCCGCGACCGATAGCCTTCGGCGTGAACCGATCCCTCGACATCGATGAAGCGCTCGACGAAGGGCAGGCTGTTGGCGGCAAGACGCGAGGGCACCGGGCCGGGCTCGATCAGGCTGACATGAACGCCGGAGCCGACCAGTTCCTGGCGCAGGGTGAGCATAAGCCCTTCGAGCGCGTGCTTGGAGGCGGTGTAGGCGCCCCTGAACGGAACCGGCAGGAAACCGAGCACGGACGAATTGTGGACGATGCGCCCCGCCCCCTGCCCGCGCATCACGGGCACGATGCGTCGCGTCAGATGATGCCAGCCGAACAGGTTCGCCTCGAACTGCACCCGGAGCGCCTCGACCGGCAGGTCCTCGACGGCGCCGGGCTGCGCATGGGCGCCATTGTTGAACAGGGCGTCGATCCGGCCCCCGCTCAGTTCCATGGCGAGCGCGAACCCGGCCTCGATCGAGTCGGGATCGGCGTAGTCCATCCCGACGGCCGCAAGCCCTTCGTCGCGCAGCCGGTCGAGATCGGCCTTCTTGCGCGCGGTGGCGATCACGCGCCAGCCATCCTCGCCGAGCCTTCGGGCGCAATGGGCGCCGATGCCCGACGAACAGCCGGTGATCACGATGGAAGGTTTGCGTGCCATGGGCGCCGTGCCTAGATTTCGGGCGCGCGCTTGCCACAGCGGGCGGGCGGGCGCAACACAAACCGGCATGGCGATGCTCATCAGGCAGTTACTCATCACGCGGCGCGTCCTGCGCGATGCGCTCGGCCACTTCAACGAGACGGACGGCTGGGCGCTGGCAAGTCACGTCGCCCTGTCGATCCTGCTGGCGGTCTTCCCGTTCCTGATCTTCGCGACGACGCTGGCCACCTTCCTGGGCGCGGACCGGTTCGCCGAGACCGCCGTGCACCTGATCTTCGACACCTGGCCCGAGCGGATCGCCGCGCCGATCGCCCGCGAGGTGGAAAACGTGCTGACCGTGCCGCGCGGCGGCCTGCTGACCGTCTCGGTGATCGCTGCGGCGATCTTCGCGTCCAACGGGGTGGAGGCGCTGCGCGTCGCGCTCAACCGCGCCTATCGCGTCACCGAGACCCGCTCGTTCATCGTCATGCGATTGCAGAGCCTGATGTTCGTGATCGTCGCCACGGTCGGCTTCATGGCGATCAGTGTCCTGCTGGTTCTGGCGCCGCTCGCCTACCGGCTTGCCGAGCAATGGCTGCCAGGCATCGAGGCCGTCTCCTTTTCGATCGGTTTCTGGCGCTACGCGGTCGCGCTCGCGGTTCTAGTGGCCGGCCTGTTCGTGGTCCACAAATGGCTTCCCGATGGGCACAGGCGCCTTGCCGCCCTCGTTCCGGGCATCGTGCTGACCATACTGGCCTGGGTTATCGGCGCGAGCCTTTTCGCCGCCTATCTGGAACGCTTTGCGACCTATGTGACGACCTATGCCGGGCTTGCCTCGATCATGATCGCGCTGGTCTTTCTGTACATCGTCTCGGCGATCTTCATCCTGGGCGCCGAAGTGAACGCGGCGATCCTGCGCTATCGGGCGGCCCGCGCCTTCGTCGCGCCCGCACACGGAGCCGCCGCCGGACGGACATCTGAATGATCACGGTTGACGGGACGTTCACCGGGCCGCGCAGATTGCGCCGCGCCCGTTGCCGGTTCGTTAGGAAGCACAACCTAAAATTGCCGAATTGCGTTGCACAGCAGGGTTTCGCCATGCTCGGACACCCAGACGTGGACACATTGCTGATTGTCGGCCTGCTCATGGGAGCGGGTGGCTTCTTCGGCGGCATTGCGATGAATGGTGTGCTCGAAGACAGCGGATTCGGCGTGGTCGGCAACATGTTGATCCTGATCGCCGGCGCCGTTGTCGGCATGAAGCTCGGCGCAATGGTCCCCCTGCCGTTCGAGGCTCCGGTCGCCGATGCGGTACGCGCCATCACCGGCGCCTTCCTCTGCCTGTCGCTCCTGGCCGTCGCCAAGAACGTGCTGCGCCGTTTCGGGCCTTAGAGCGGTTTGTCTTTGGCTGGAATCGCCTGAGCGCCGGGATTTTGTGATCTGGCAAGGCGCGCGGGACGACGCGGTGCGGGCACCGCAAGGCGCGCGCAACGCCGTCCAGAACGCAAAAGACCAAGCGCGGGCGATGTGCGGCTATCATGTGATTTCAATGTGTTGCCGGCCTCCGGCTTGGACGTCTTTTCCGCCGCCGGCGTCGTCAAAAGCCTCGCGCGATCGTCGGATCGCGCCGCGGTGTTTTCCGCGCCGCGGCGAAAAACCCTGTCCATCAATCCGCTCCCATCCAAAGACAAGCCGCTCTAAAGGCCCCGCGCCGCCTCGTGCCCCTCGAACACCGCTTCGAGCGCGGTACGCGCCGATTGGCAATCTCCGACGGCGAAGGTGCGGGGCCGTTCGCTGTCCGTTGCGGCGTCTTTGGGCATTCTGGGTCGCGCGGCCAGCGGCGCGATCACGCTGTCGGCCGCCAGGCGCTCGCCGCCAATGCCGAGCGACAGGTCGGTCAGGTACACCGTGCCGTCCCTGAAATCGGCCAGCGCCTGCCCCTGGATCACGCGCACGCGCTTGTCGTACAGGCGCTTTCGCATGGCAAAGCCGCTATACATGCTGATGGTCCATCCAGGGGCGCCGGCGGGCGAAACCAGCGTTACCGATTTGCCCAGATCCGCCAGCCATTCGGCGACCGAGACGACCGACCACGTGCCCAGCATATCGACCAGGGTGACGTTGCGCCCCAGCGCGTCCGGATCGTCGAGACTTGCCTCAAGCGTCAGTGTCCGCAGGCCGGACGGCAGGGTCTGCGCGCGCGGCGCCGCGCCCGTGGCATAGACAACGGCGTCAAATCTCCGGGCGGCGTCGGCGCCTGCTTCAAAACCCAGGCGCACCGATACGCCGGCCCTGTCGATCCGGGCTTTCTGCGAGTCGAGCAAAGCGCCGAATTCACGGCGCTGGGGCATTCGTGCGGCCCACAGCAGCGATCCGCCGAGCGTGTCGCTTCGTTCGGCCAATGTGACATCATGGCCAAGTTCGGCCGCTGTCGCGGCGGCTTCCATGCCGCCGGGCCCGCCGCCGACGACCAGCACGCGCCGGGCCCGGCCGGTGCGCGTCGACGGTTTGGGCGCGGGCCATTGCGCCTCGCGCCCCGCCGCGGGGTTGCTGAGACACGTGATCGCAAGGTTGAGCGCCAGCATCCCCGCGCAGCCCTGATTGTACCCGATGCATGGCGTGGTTTCCTCTTCCCGCCCCTTGCGCGCCTTGGCGACGATGGCCGGGTCGGCGATATGCGCGCGCGCCATGCCGACCATATCGGTGGCGCCCGTGGCCAGCATCTCCTCGGCCTGGGCAATGCGCTGATACCGGCAAACCGTCATGATGGCCGGCTTGCGGGCCATGCCGTCCAGCGCGGCCGAGATCGCGTGGGTCAGAGGCTGAAAGTCCTGGAGCCTGAAAGCCATGTCGGCCATCTGGGTCGAGACGGTGTAGCTTCCGTGATAGGCCGAGTGGGACACGTTGACGAAGTCGACCTGAACCGCGTCGACGAGATGACGGACAATGCCCGTCATGTCGTCGAGCGTCAGCCCGCCGGGCAGATATTCGTCCGCGCTGATCCTGATGCCCAATGTGCGGTCCGCGCCGATCCTCTGACGCACCGCGCGCAGCGTGCCGAGCGGGAACCTCAGCCGGTTTTCGAGGGTGCCGCCAAACGCATCGGTCCGCCGGTTCGACGCCGGCGACAGGAACTGTTGCAGCAGGTGACCGTGCGACATGGTTAGTTCGATCCCGTCGAGGCCGGCATCGATCAGATTGGCGGCCACGTCCGCATGGGCCGTCGTGACCAGCGTGATCTCCTCCCTTGTCATCGGGTGCGGCGGCGGGGCGGCCGCGGTCCAGGGGATGTCGGAAGCCGACCAAGCCGGGGTGCGGGCGTAGTTGCCGTCGATATGGCGGCCCAGATGGATGATCTGGCCAAACAGCCTGCCGCCTTCCGCGCGCACGGCGTCGGCTATGCGGGCGAAGCGCGGCATGCAGGCGGCATCGAACCCGTTCACTCCCTGTTGCCGCCCAAGGCTTGAGCGATGGACGCGGATGCCCTCGAAGATGCTCAGCCCCGCGCCGCCCGCGGCCCGCGCCCGATGGTAGGCGAGATGCCGTTCCGAAGGCATGTTGTTTTCGCCATAGTTGGTGGTGTGCGCGGGGACGGCGATCCGGTTGCGGACCGTGGTCGCGCCGATGGTCAGCGGGGTGAAGACATGCGGGTAGCGGGGGTGAGGGGCCATCGGGTCAGTCCATCCTCAGCCCGCCATTGACCGCCAGAACCGCCCCTGTAGTGAACCCGGCGTCCCGGCTCAGAAGATAGGATACCGCGGCGGCGATCTCGTGCGGTTGGCCCATGCGCTTGAGCGGGGCCGACGCCGAAATCGCCGCTTTGCCTTCGGGCCCATGGGCCGTCAGCATCGGTGTTTCGACGGCACCGGGCGCGACGCAGTTGACCGTGATGGCGCGCGGCGCCAGTTCCTGGGCCATCGATTTCGTCAGGGACTCGATGCCGCCCTTGCTGGCGGCGTAGGCCGTGCCCGTGAGGACGCCGCCGGTGCGCCCGGCCAGCGAGCCAATGGTCACGATGCGCCCACCGTCGGCCATCCATGCGTGCGCGGCCAGACAGCACAGAAACGGGCCGGTCAGGTTCACGGCGATGACCTCTTCCCAGCGGGGCGGATCGAGATCGGCAAGCTTGCCGTTGTCGACGACACCGGCGGCGAGGACCAGGCCGTAGAGCGAAGGCGTTGCGCGTCTTGCCTGCGCAAACGCGGCGGCGACCGATGCGCCGTCGGCCAGGTCGATCGCAAGGGCCTGTCCGCCGGTTTCGGACGCTGCCGCATCCAGCGCGTCCCCGGCGCGGTCCATGAGCAGCAGCGGCGCAAAGCCATCCGCACCTGCCCGCCGCGCGATCGCGCCGCCGATGCCGCCGGCCGCCCCCACAATCGCGACCGCGCCATTGGTGATTGTGCCTGTCATTGTTTTTCCTGTGTGCGGTTGCGCAGGGCCGAGTCCCGGTCCCGGTGTCTGAAATCGTTTGTTCCGCCCCCGTGTCTGTAATTATTATGCCATAAATCTGTATTTTTGAAAGGACAGATATATGGTCGCCCTTGAATGTGATGTCTTGCTCGTCGGAGCGGGCGCCGGGGGTGCTGCGGCGGCCTGGCGTCTGGCGCACCATGGATTTTCAGTGACTTGCCTGGAGCGGGGCGGCTGGATCGACGCCGCCTCCTCGCCTTCCTCGGACGATGACTGGGAGGTGGCCCGTCAGCGCGGCTGGAATCCGAATCCGAACCGGCGCCGCGGCGCCCATGACGATCCCGTTGACGACACAGACAGTGAAATCAAGCCTTTGTTCTTCAACGGTGTGGGCGGCAGCACGGTTCTCTGGTCGTGTCATTTCCCACGCTTTCACCCCTCGGACTTCCGAACGCGCAGCTTGGACGGTGTCGGCGACGACTGGCCGCTGAGCTATGACGAACTGGCGCCTTACTACGATCTGAACGAGGCGATGATGGGCGTTGCGGGCCTGCCCGGAAATCCAGCCTATCCGCCCTCCGGCGCTGCGCGCCTGCCCCCTGTCGGATTGTCGCCGGGGGCACGGCGCATGGCCGCGGCCTTCAACCGCGCCGGCCTTTCCTGGTGGCCCGGTGACATTGCCTTGAACACCGGGGCGCCGGGCAACGGCATGGGCCGATGCAACAATTGCGGCCCGTGCGAACTGCATTGCCCGCGCCGCGCCAAGGCGGCGACCGATTTGAACTATTGGCCCGCGGCCATCGAGGCCGGTGCGCGCCTCGTCACCGGCGCGCGCGTGACGGACATCTTGACATCCCCGCAGGGAGCCGTGCGCGGCGTCGTCTGGCTCGACGAGGGCGGCAACGGTCACCGGGCGTCGGCGCCCATTGTCATGGTCGCCGCCAACGGGATCGGCACGCCCCGCCTGCTGCTCAACGCGCCGGGCGCAGCCAGGATGAACCGCAGCGCACTGGTGGGCCGCCGGCTGATGCTGCATCCGCTCGCGCGGGTGACCGGGCTGTTCGAGGCGCCCATGGACGGCCACCGGGGGATCGCGGCCGGATCGCTTGTCAGCCATCATTTCTATGAGACCGATCCGGCGCGCGGCTTCAAGCGCGGGGTCAAGCTGCAGGCGCTGGGCACGCACGGCCCCGCGCTTACTGCGCTGGGATCGCTGGGCCGGCGCGCGCGCTGGGGGCGCCGGCACCATGCCGACTTCGCCGCAATGTTCGGCCACGGCTACAGCCTGTCCGTCTGCGCCGAAGACATGCCCGACCCGGAAAACCGCATCACCTTGTCCGACCGCCTGGCCGGATCGGACGGCCTGCCCGCCGCGCGCATGGTCTATCGCATCCCTGCCGAAGCGAAGAAGGCACTGGATTTTGGCCGTTCTCACGCACGCGCCATCATGCGCGCCGCGGGCGCCCATGACCTCATCGAGATGGAAACCGTCTCCGAGGCCGGGTTCCATCTGATGGGCACGGCGCGGATGGGCGACGATCCAGAAACCTCGGTTCTCGACAAATGGTGCCAGGCGCATGATCTGCCCGGACTGTTCGTAACGGACGGATCGGCGTTCGTGACGGCGGCGGCGGCCAATCCGACCAATACGCTTCAGGCGCTGGCATTGCGGGCGGCAGACCGGATCGCGGCGACCCGGCGCGGGCGCTCGTCCTGACGGTTTCATCGTAAAGACCAAAAATTTGTATTTATTTAAAACAGAAAATCGGTATTGTCCTGTCAATCGATGCCAAGGGAGCCTTGACGTGCAGCCATCTGACAGCCTCGAACCGGCCCTGTCCGTGCCACAGATACCGGCAACGGACCCCCTTGCGAGAATGTGGCGGCGCGAGGACGTGTCCGCCGGCGACGCCTTGCTGTTTCATCGACTGTCCGATGCGGCGGTGGGCGAGATCGAGACGGGTGTCGCCTTCGCGCATGCCAACGGCCTGACCGCCGATACGGTCGAGCAGCAGGATTTCCGCGTGCCGTCCTTTGCCCGCAAGGTGCCCGATCTGCGCAGCCGGCTGGACGCGGGCCGTGGCTTTTTCGTCTTGCGCGGCATCGGCGCGGAACGTTGGACGGAGGCCGAGGCCGAGCTGGTTGCCTGGGCGCTGTGCAATTATCTGGGGCAGCCGATCCGCCAGGGAATAGGCCGTGATCGCCGGTTCTTCACCGTCAGCGACAAGGGGGCCGCAAACACCGATCCGACCCGTATCGGCGCCAGCGCCAAACGTTCGGCCAAGCATTCCGACAATGGCTGCCTGGAGCCTCGTCCCCCCTGCTATCTGGCGCTCTACTGCTACCGTTCGGCCGCCCAGGGCGGCGACAGCACCATCGTTTCGGCACGCAGCGTGTATGAGGCGATCAGGGCCGAACGCCCCGATCTGTTGCCGCTCTATTTCGATACATACCATTTCCGCGCGCCCCAGGCCCATGTCTGGCCCTCGCGCGGGCCCACGGTCCGCAAGCCGATCCTTGAGGTGCGTCACGGCGAACTGCGCATCCACTATGCCCGGATCATGATCGAGCCGGGCATGGAAATGGCCGGAACGCCCCTGTCCGACCGCCAGCGCGAAGCCTTGGACTATCTCGACGGCGTTCTCGACCGGCCCGAAATCAACTTTCGCTACACGCTCAGGCCCGGCGAGTGCCTCGTGATGAACAATCTTGTCGCCCTGCACGGACGTGAGGCGTTCGGCGCGGGATCGGGCGGCCGCACGCTCAAGCGGTTCTGGATGTGGCGGCGACATGTCGGTGCGGGCGTCGACCCGGTTGCGCTCGATCTGGAGGAGTTCGCATGACCCATACGCTCGACGTTTCGGTTCAGGCCGCTGACGGCACGTTGCGGCTGGCCCGCTTCAAGACGCGGCGCATGTACAATTTCGGGTCCGCCACGCGCGATCCCGACACCGCGGTCGCCCATCAGCAGGAGGTGGCCAAATCGGGTATCCATATCGCCTTTGACGTGCCCGCGCCGCGGATTTATCCCATAGCGCTGCATGCGCTGACGACCGATCCGTCGCTGTTTGTGCAGACCGACCGGACGTCCGGCGAGGTCGAGATCGTGCTGCACATGGCCGACCGCCTCTATGTCGGGGTCGGGTCGGACCATACCGACCGGGCCATGGAAACGGTGTCGATCCCCGGATCGAAGCAAGCCTGCGCCAATCATGTGGCGTCTGTCTTCTGGCCCTATGAGGAAATGCGCGACGACTGGGACCAGTGCGTCATGCGCAGTTGGGTCGACGGACGGCTCTATCAGGAGGTGGGCGTTGATGCGTTCATACCGCCGCACGACATCATCGCCCTGCTGCGCGAGCGCGTGGACAACGTGCCCGAGCGGGACTTCACGGTTTTCTGCGGCACGATCGTCAGCGTCGACAAGGCGCTCGGTTTCGGGACGCAATGGAAATACGAGATGGAGGCTCCGGCGACGGGACGCAGCATCGGAGCCAGCTATCGCGTGGTCGATATCCTGTCGGAGGTGAAGCCCGGCTTCCGGGTCCCGTTCTTCAATCCACGCAAGAAGGTTTCGGCCCAAACGGGCTGAGACCGGCAACAGCACGGTTCAGCAAGGGAGATCGACAGATGAAATTGACCGGAAAGCTATTGGCCCTGTCGGCCGGCGTCCTACTCTCCATGACGGCGATGTCGGATGCGACAAAGGCCGAGACCATGATCATCGCATCTCCGCAGGTGCCCGAAGGGTTCGATGGCGACGCGCTGAAGGCGCACACGCAGAACGTGGTGACGCAGGTCTACGAGAACCTCGTCAAATACGGCACGATGGAGGTTGACGGCGTCACCGTGCTGAACCCCAACGATCTGCGGCCGCATCTGGCCGAAAGCTGGACGACGTCCGAAGACGGCAGGACCTGGGTCTTCAAGCTGCGCGAGGGCGTCATGAGCCCTTACGGCAACGAGATGACCGCCGCCGACGTGGAATGGGGCTGGGCCAAGTCCAAGGACCAGAAGCGCACCGGCAACTTCATTGCGCGGGTCTCCAACGTCGAGAGCGTGAAGGCGATCTCCAGATACGAGGTCGAATTCACCCTGTCCGCGCCGTCGGCCATCTTCCTGAGCGCGCTGACGCTCTATGTCCCGGCGATCTACGACACGACCGAGGTCAAGAAGCACGCCACCGAAGATGACCCCTGGGCGCTTGAGTGGATGCAGTCCAACACGGCCGGTTTCGGCGCCTATCATCTGGAGCGGCTGCGCCCGGACGATCAGGCCGTGTTCGTCGCCAATCCCAACTATTTCGGGGAGCAGCCCTACTACGACCGCGTGATCTACAAGGAGATCCCGTCGGAGGCCAGCCGTGTAACCCTGCTGAAGGCGGGACAGGTCCAGTGGATCGACCGTCCGTCCATTCAAAAGGTCGTGGACATGCAGGCCGATGAGGACGTCAAGGTGCAGCGCGCGACCAGCCGGTCGGTTGCCGCGGTCCGGATGAACCCCTCATGCGAGCTCTTCTCGGACAAGCGCGTTCGCCAGGCGTTCAACTACGCCATCGACAAGGATGCGCTGAACGAAGCGGTGTTCGCCGGTCAGGCCGATATCGCCAGGTCGATCGTCTCTCCGATCATTGCGGGCAGCGACCAGGACCATTTCGCCTACGATTTCGATCGGCAAAGGGCCGCGGCGCTGCTCGCCGAAGCGGGCTATCCGGACGGCATCGGCGAGCCGGTCGAATTGCTCTATGCCGATGCCTTCTGGCATCAGGAGCCGGTGGCGATCCAGGCCGCCGATATGTTGAGGCAGGCAGGCATCAATGCCGTTCCCACCCGCGTCACATCGTCGGAAATGCGCGCCCGCGCCGCCCCGGCCGTGCAGGACATGTGCTTGTTTGCCTGGGAAGACGGGCCGATCGTCCTGGATGCCGTCTATACGATGTTCCTGATGGCGCATTCCGGGGGCGTTTCGAACCGGGCGCGATACAACAATCCCGATCTGGACGCATTGATCGACGAGGCACGCCAGGAGCTTGATCCCGAACGGCGCTTTGCGCTGATCGACGAGGCGCAGAAGATCTGGGCCGATGACGCGCCCTGGATTTTGCTGACCTATCCCGCCACGTTCGAGGCCATGGCGCCCAATGTTTCCGGCTGGGTCTACTATCCCGACGAGCACGAGCGCTGGCGCGAACTGCGCGGCGACTGATCGCCGGGCTGCCCCTGCAAGCGGAGATTGGAACACCGTGAGCTTTCAACGCTTCCTGTTGCGGCGCGCGATCATGGTCGTGCCGCTCATGATCGGGGTGGTGTTCGTCACCTTCATGCTGGTTCGCATCGGCGGTCTGGACCCCGTGGGGCGGCTGGCCGGCCCAACGGCCACCCAGGCCGAGTTCGATGCGATCCGCGAAAGCCTGGGGCTGGACAAGTCGCTTTGGCAACAGTTTGCGATCTATATGGGCAACGTCCTGCGGGGCGATCTGGGCGAAAGCTGGCTGTCGAACCGCCCGGTGCTGGACGACATCAGGGAGCGCGCGGTCATCTCGCTGGAGCTGCTGTTCTGGGGCGTCGGGATCGGCGCGCTGATAGGGGTCCCGGTCGGGCTGCGCGCCGCGTTCCGGCCGAACGGTCGCTTCGATCAGTTCACGCGGGTGCTGTCGCTGCTGGGCTTTTCGATCCCGACATACTGGCTCGCCCTCGTGATGATATTCGTTTTCTTCTATCTGCTTGGCTGGGCGCCGCCGGCGATCGGGCGGATGAGCCTTCTGGTCACCCCGCCCGATCCGATTACCGGCTCCTATCTGATCGATGGGCTGCTGACCGCCCATTGGGAGGCGGCCTGGTCTGCCGCATCGCATCTGGTGCTGCCCGTGATTTGCCTGGCCATCGTATCGGCCGCGCCGATCATCAAGCAGACGCGCGCCATCGCGATCGAGGTGCTGTCGTCGGACGCGGTGCGTTATGCCCATGCCTGCGGCTTGCCGGAACCCACCGTGCGCAAGCTGGTGCTGCGCAACAGCGCCGTGCCCGTCCTGACCTTCGTCGGCACCGAACTGACGGGGCTGGTCGGCACGATGTCGCTGATCGAGTTCGTCTTTGCCTGGGGCGGGCTCGGACAATACGGGCTCAACGCCATCATCAGCGGCGATTTCACCGCCGTGCAGGGCTATGTGCTGACCCTGGCGCTGTTCTCGGTTCTGGTGTTCATCGCCATCGACATCACCGTTCATCTGATCGAACCGCGTTCGGAGCTGTCGTGATGGCCGCCTCGCAAGCCGATCTCGTCGTGCGTTCCCCCTTTTCGGCGCTCTGGAATCGCTTGGTCGGCACCGTGCGGTTGAGCCCGACCGCCGCGGTTGGTCTGTTCATCATCGTCGTTTTTGCGCTGCTGGCGCTTTTCGCCCCCTTGATCATGCCGCACGATCCTGTGGCGGCCTATACCGACCGCGTGCTGCAATCGCCTTCCGCCGCGCACTGGTTTGGCACCGACGGCAACGGCATGGATGTCTTCAGCCGCGTGGTCTATGGCGCGCGGTTCGGTTTCGGCATCGCGATCCCCGCTGTCGCGCTCTCCCTGGTGATCGGAATTCCGGTGGGACTGATCGCGGGCTATCGCGGCGGATACCTCGATGAGGTGCTGATGCGGTTTTTCGACGGGCTGCGCGTCTTTCCATCGATCATCCTGGCCCTTGCCGTGGTCGCCGCGACCGGCCAGTCGCTGTTCAACGTCGTTCTCGTTCTGGGGTTGCTGGACAGTCCGGTCTTCGTCCGCCTCGTGCGCGCCGAGGTCCTTGCGCTTCGATCGTCCAACTTCGTCGAAAGCGCGGTTGCGGCGGGCAATCCGACGTGGCGCATCCTGTTCGTGCATCTTCTGCCCAACGCCATCCAGGGCGCCATGGCGCAGACCGCCGTGCGCGCCGCCTGGGCCGTGCGCATTTCCGCCACGCTGGCCTTCCTGGGCGTGGGCATTCAGGCACCCACGCCCGAATGGGGCGCAATGATCCGGCAGGGGGCCGAGTTCATGGTGTCGGGCCAATGGTGGGTCGCGGTCTATCCCGGTTTGGCGCTGATCGTCATGGTGTTCGGGCTCAACATGTTTGGCGATGGATTGCAGGATCTGATGGACCCGCGCCGGAGAGCGGCGAAATGACCCTTCTGGCGGTGAAGGACCTGCACACCCACTTCGTCTCGCGCGATACGGACAACCGCGTGCGCGTCGCAAAGGCGCTCAACGGCGTGTCCTTCTCACTCGATGCCGGGCGCATCCTGGGCATTGTGGGCGAAACCGGCGCGGGCAAGTCCCTGACGGCGCAATCGGTCGTGGGCCTGTTGCGTCCGCCGGCCAGGATCGTTGCGGGGTCCGTGGCGTTCGAAGGGCGCGAGTTGACCACCATGTCCGCCGCCGAACTGAACGGCATGCGCGGCGGCGAGATCGCGATGGTGGTGCAGAACCCGCGCACCTCGCTCGATCCGTTGACCCGTGTCGGCGATCAGCTGGTGCGACTGCATCGGGTCCACACCGGCGGACCGCGCGCGGTATCGCAGCGACGCGCGCTTGAGATGATGGAAGCGGTCGGCATCCCCGATCCGGTCAGCCGCGCGCGATCCTGGCCGCACGAACTGTCCGGCGGCATGGCGCAACGGATCTTGCTGGCCATGGCCCTGATGAACGGCCCCAAACTGCTGATCGCGGACGAGCCGACGACCGGGCTCGATGTTACCGTTCAGGCCCAGATTCTCGATCTGCTGCGCGATCTGACGGCGCAGTTCAACATGGCGACCATGATGATCACCCACGATCTTGGGGTGGTGGCGCATTTTTGCGACGACATCGCGGTGATGTTCGCCGGCAGCATCGTGGAAAGCGGGCCCGTGCGCGACGTCTTCACCGGGCCGGAGCACCCCTATACGCGCAACCTGATCAGCGCCACGCCGGAGCGGTTTCGCATGGGCGAAAAGCGGATCTCGGGCGGACAGCCGCCCGATCTGTACAATCTGCCGCCGGGCTGCGCGCTGCAATCGCGGTGCGCCCATACGACCGATATGTGCGCGGCGACCGTGCCCAACATCGAGGTCGCGCCCGGCCATCTGGCACTGTGCCACTTCGCCGGGCAACTGGCCGAAAACGAGCCCGTCAAAGACCAAACGGCGAGGCGGCGGGCATGACGCAGCCGATCTTGACCGTACGCGGCCTGTGCAAGCGGTTCCCGGTTGGAGGCGACCGGTTCGTCAACGCCGTCAACCGTGTCGACCTGTCGATCGCGCCCGGCGAAACGCTCGGCATGGTCGGCGAATCGGGCTCGGGCAAGTCCACGCTGGGCCGCATCATTTTGCGCCTTTGCGAACCGACGCAAGGCAGCATCCGATTTGACGGGCAGGACATCACCATGCTGCCGAAAGGGCGCGTGCGCCCACTGCGCCGCGACATGCAGATGGTGTTTCAGGACCCGTGGAGCGCCCTGAACCCGCGCATGCGCATCCGCGATCTGATCGGTGAGCCGCTCAAACTGCATATGCGCCTGTCACGATCCGAACGCGACGACCGCATCGAAGCCCTGGCGCGCCGGGTCAGCCTGAGCAGCGCCTGCCTGAACCGGACGCCGTCCAACCTTTCAGGCGGGCAATTGCAGCGCGTGTGCATCGCGCGTGCCATCGCCACCGACCCCAAGCTGATCGTGCTGGACGAGCCGACGAGCTCGCTCGATCTTTCGGTGCGCGCGGGCATTGTGGAACTGCTGAACGAGATTTGCAGGCAAAGCCGCGCGGCGCTGCTTTTCATCAGTCACGACCTGGGCACGGTGCGGATGATCAGCGACCGGATCGCGGTTCTTTATCTGGGCGAGGTGGTCGAGCAAGGCCGGGCGGAGGCGCTGTTCGGCAGCCCGGCCCACCCCTACACTCAGGCGCTTCTTTCGGCCCACCTGCCGACCGATCCCACCGTGAAGGTCAGCCGTTATGTTCTGGAAGGCGAGGTGCCGTCGCCCATCGCGCTTCCTCCGGGCTGCAAGTTCCACACACGCTGTCCCGTCGCCATCGATCGCTGCCGCAGCATCGTGCCGGACGTTCACAGGGTTTCGACCGGGCAGGATGCGCGTTGCCTGCGCATTCCCGACGGCGGAAACATCTACCACAGGAAGCAGACCGCATGAGCGCCTATCCCATTCTCGGAAGTTCCATGAAGCTGGGTCCGAAAACGGCGAGAAACCGGATCTGGATGACCGCCCATGCGACGCTTCTGGTCAAGGATCATCTGTTTACGGATGCCCACATCGCCTATTACGCGACGCGCGCCAGGGGAGGGGCGGCCGTCATCACGATGGAGGCGATGGCCTCCCATCCCACCACCCAGCCCTACAAGGGCAAGGCGTTCGCCTTCGATCCGCGCATGGTGCCCGAATACCGCAAGCTGGCCGATGCGGTGCACGCACACGGCACGCTGTTGCTGGCGCAGCCCTGGCATAGGGGGCGTCAGACCAATTCGGTGACCAACGGTCTGCCGGTCTGGGCGCCGTCGGCCATTCCGTGCGGCGTCTACCGCGAAATGCCCCATGTGATGACGGGCAAGGACATTGCCGAGATCGTCGAAGGCTATCGGCTTTCGGCGCGTTATGCGCGCCAGGGCGGGCTCGACGGCGTCGAAGTGCACGGGATGTCCCATGGCTATCTTCTCAACCAGTTCCTGTCGCCGGCGACCAATATGCGCAGCGATGCCTATGGCGGCACGCTGGAAGACCGGATGCGGATCGTCATCGAGATTCTCGATGCCAGCAGGCAGGAGCTGGGTCCCGACATGATCATGGGCATGCGCCTGAACTCCGATGACGGACACGAGGGCGGGCTGCGGCCCGACGACTGGGCCGATCTTGCCGCGCGCTTCGAGGCGACGGGCCTGATCGACTACATTTCGTTGTCGCACGGCACCTACATCGATCGGATGCTGATCTATCCGACCGCGCCCGAAGAGCACGGCTTCCAGCTCGATGCGACCGCGACGGTGAAGGCGAGGCTGAAGCTGCCCGTTGTGGGCGTCGGACGCATTGTCGATCCGGGCGAAGCCGAAGGCTATCTGGCCGACGGCAAGTGCGACTTCGTCGGCATGGCGCGCGCGCTCGTCTCCGATGCGCGCTGGGGCGAAAAGGCGCTGTCCGGCAAGGCAAGGAAAATCCGCCCCTGCGTCGGGGCCAACTGGTGCATGTCGACGATTTTCGCCCAGGCACCCATCGGCTGCATCCACAACCCGTCCGCCGGTCGCGAACTGGAGCTGGATGAAGAGGCGGTGCCCCCCGCCGAAACGCCCAGGAGCGTCGCCGTCGTCGGCGGCGGCCCGGGCGGCATGCGCGCGGCGTGGACGCTGGCGCGGCGCGGTCATGCGGTGACGCTTTTCGAGGCGCGGGCGCAGCTTGGCGGCCAGGTGCGCTGGTGGGCCAAGGCCGACAGCCGCGCCGAACTGGTCGGAATCGTCGGCTGGCTGGAAGCGCAGCTTGCCGAGGAGGATGTCGAGATCCGCCTCCGGACCAGGGCCTCGGTCGATGATCTGGCAGGGTTCGAGGCGGCCGTTATCGCCACCGGTTCGACCGGCCTGCGGCATGGCTGGACCATGCAGCGACCCGAAAAATGGGCCGGCGACCCCTTGCCAGGCGCCGAACTGCCCCATGTCAGCGCCTATACCGAACTTCTGGAGACCGATCCGGACATTGGCGGGCGCGCGCTTGTCTTCGACACGATGGGTGGCCGACAAGGTGCCGTGGTCGCCGAATATCTGGCCCAGCGTGGCGCGCGGGTGTTCTTTGTGACCCAGTTGGGTCAGCCCTCGCCCGACCTGGCCTCGTCGCGCGACTGGGGCAAGGTGCACGGCATGTTGCGCCGGGCGGGCGTGACGTTCCATGTCGATCGCGAACTGACCGTCATCACGCCGGACAGCGTGACCATGCGCGACCTGTTTACCGGCGAGACCGAGACGCTCAAGGACATCGACCGCGTCGTGATGGTCCAGGGCGGCTCGGCCAACGATTCCCTTTTTCATGCGCTTGACGGCAAACTTGAATGCCATCTGATCGGCGATGCCATGTCGGCGCGCCGGGTCAACGACGCCATCAAGGAAGGTGAGCTTGCCGCCCGCACAATCTAGGGCCTTTGGGGGTTCATGATTTGGACAGGGACATGCTCAAAATCAAAGAGTTGGAGCATCTCTCGTGACCCCTGTTCACCCGTAACGCCCCAAGTCTCTGTTTCATCGCGTTTTCGGACGCAAAACCGGTATCCACCCTTGCTGAGAACGCTCTAGCCACCCGACTGAAGAAAGGACTTGCGATGACCCCCGAAGGACAGGCCGAACTCGACAAGATACGTCAAGTGCGGGGCTACACCCTGCCGGTGCACGAATATCTTGCCGCGCTCGATCCGGAGATGCTGCGTCGCTATGGCGAGCTTGCCTCCTACACCTTGTTCGGCGCCGAGCAGGGGCGCCCGATGGACCTCAAGACACGGTTTCTCGTGCTCGTCGGGGTGACCACCGCCGTCAAGGGCGACCGGGAGGGCGTCGAATGGGCCGCCGCACGCGCCGTGCAAAACGGCGCCACCTGGAAGGAAGTCTACGAGGCCGCGTTCATGGCGGCTTTGCCGGCGGGCATCCCGGCATTCGAAGCGTCCTGCCACACCTTCAACAAGATGAAGGCCGGCGACAAATGGGTCGATATCGACGTGCCGGACGAGAATGCCAACACGTGACCGAAACCGCCGATATCGCAATGCGCGGCGACCAGGCTGAAACCGGACGGGCCGGCGCATGACCGATCGCCTGACCCATCTGCTCGATACATTGTTGCCCGGCGATGGCGTCGACTGGCCGGCCGCGGGAAGCGCCGGCATGGCCGCCCGTGTCACCGAACTCGCCAGGGGCGTGCCGGGCGCCTTGGATGCCTTGACCGCAATATTGGACGCCTTGCCGGACGATTTCGGGACGCTGACCCGGACCCGGCGCGAAGGCGTCTTGCGGAGGATCGAGGCGGGCAGGGCGGACCAGTTCGATGCCGTGGTCACGGCGAGCTACAACGCCTACTACACCGATCCCGCGGTCCGCGATGTCATAGAACGTCTCACCGGATACCAGAACCGCCCGCCGCAGCCCTTGGGATATGAGCTTGAACCGTTCGACGAGAGCCTGCTCGATGCGGTCAAGGCGCGCGGCCCGATCTGGAGGCCCGTCGATTGAGCATGACCGGCACCTCGGCGACCCTCGCCCGGCGACCGGTTCTGGGCGTTGCGGCCATGCTGCTGAACACGTTGACGATCCCCTTAATGGGCGTTGTGATCAAAAGGCTGACCGAGATGGATGTCGGCACCCTGGAGATGCTCGCCGTAAGGTCGTGGATCACGCTGGGCCTTCTGCTGCCGCTGCTGTTTCTCTACGACAATATGCGTGCGGTCACGATGGCCGACATGCGTGCCCATGCCGTGCACGCGGCCTTTGCGATCACCACCATGGCCTGCTTCTACTTCGCCCTTCGCACCCTGCCGCTGGTGACCGTGACGGCGATCAACTTCACCACGCCGATCTTCGCCCTGATCTTCGCGCGGCTGCTGTTTGGCGAGCGCGTCGCGCCGCTGGGCTGGGTGGCGCTGATGGTCGGCTTCGGAGGCACGTTGATCGTTCTGCGCCCCGACGCCGGCGGCATCGGCCTGAATTCGCTCGTGGTCCTGTTGGGATCGATAGCGGCCGCGGGCATGAATTTGGCGGTCCGCAGGATGCCCGCCCGCAGCACGAACTATGCGGTGCTGTTCTATTTCAGCCTCGGCGGTGCGCTGGTCTACGGCGCATCGGCGGCACCGGTCATGACCACGCCACAGCCGCAGGAGTGGCCCTGGTTCCTGGTTCTGGCCGCCATCGCGCTGATGGTCCACACCTGCACGACCGTGGCCTATCGGGTGGCCTCCTCGATGCTGATCGGAGCGCTGGATTATGCGCGGATCATCTGGGCGGTGCTCATCGGCTATGTGTTTCTTGCCGAAATGCCCGATCCGCTGGACGGCCTGGGCAGCTTGCTGATCGTGATCAGCGGCGTGATCGTCTTGAAGCTGAGCACCGCCAAAGGCGACGACGCCGGCGCACCTCAGGCCCATTGAGGGCATGGGCCGCGCCGCGGCGATGCGGCGCCGGTCAGAGCCCGTTTCTATTGGGCCAGATAGCCGCCGTCGACGACCAGATCCGATCCCGTCATGAACCCGGACTCATCGCAGGCGAGAAAGACCGCCGCCCCCGCCATGTCGGACGGCACCGCGATGCGCCCGATGGGATGCCTTTCGGCAAGGGCTTTGGTTGCGGCGTCTTCGGAACCGTAGAGCCCGGTCAGCCGCCGTGTCATCACGGCGCCCGGCGACAGCGCGTTGACCCTGATGCCGTCGTCCGCATGGTCGAGCGCCATGGCCCGCGTCAGTTGCAGCAGGCCGCCCTTCGAGGCGCAATAGGCCGCCCGGTTTCTGGCGGCGACGCTGCCCAGTTGCGAGGCCACATTGATGATCGCCCCGCCGCCGGTCTTCCGCATCGATCCGATCACGGACCGGCTGACAATGAAGGCGCCCGTCAGATTGACGTCGATGGTGCGCCGCCATTGCGCGAGCGTCAGATCGGCCGCCGGGGTCGGCGAATTGCCGCCGGCGGCGTTGTTGACGAGGATGTCGATCCGCCCGAAGGCAGCGCGTGCGGCGTTGACCGCTTCTTCCACGGCGGCCTCGTCCGAGACGTCGGCGACCAGGGCAAGGTCGCCGGCCGCATCGGTGTCGATGGCGTTCAGGTCCAGTCGGGCGAGGCGTGCGCCCTCTGCCGCAAATCGGTCCGCGATGGCTCGCCCGATGCCTTGGGCGGCGCCCGTCACCAGTGCCGTCCTGCCCGCGAGCCTGTTCATATCCTGTCTTCCCGCGCGATGGGACCGGTGCGGCGACCCGGTTTCCGGTCAGGATTTGCCGTCATAGAAACGGCCCAGTTCCAGCATTTCCGGCGTCCCGATCGCGTCGTTCAAACCATCGAAATTGAACATGCGGTTGGAGAACGGCTTGTTCGAGCCGTGCTTGTGCAGCGTTTCATAATAGTCGCGCGCGGCATGGGCCAGCGCCCGGACGATCCCGCCGGGGAAGATGACGATGTCAAAGCCCATCTCTTCCAGATCGCTTGCCCGGGTTATCGGCGTTGCGCCGCCCTCCACCATGTTGGCGAGCAGCGGCACGCGACCCGCAAACCGTTCCGCGATGCGCGACAGCTCGTCGGTGTTGCGCGGCGCCTCGACGAACAGGACGTCGCTGCCCGCCTCCACATAGGCTTCCGCGCGGTCCATGGCCGCCTCGAACCCTTCGACCGCGATCGCATCGGTGCGCGCGAAGATCAGCGTATCCCGGCGCCGCGCATCGGCCATCGCGGCGATCTTGCCCACCATGTCCTGTGTGGGGATCAACGCCTTGTCCGACAGATGGCCGCAGCGCTTCGGATATGTCTGATCCTCGATCTGAAGCGCCGCCGCGCCCCCTCGCTCATAGCTCTGCATCGTGCGGCGCGCGTTGAGCGCATTGCCAAAGCCGGTATCGGCATCGATGATCACCGGAAGGTCGGTGCGGTCGGCGATCAGGGCCATGGTATCGACCATCTCGCTGGCCGTGGTCAGGCCGATATCGGGCCGCCCCAGGCGCGTATAGGCCACCGCGGCGCCGGACAGATACAGCGCCTCGAACTCGGCCTTCGTGGCGAGCGCCGCCGTCAGCCCGTCATAGATGCCGGGCGCAACGAGGATCTCTTTCTGGGCGAGGCGGCTGCGCAGGGTCATGATGCCCCCTCGATCGCGGCCGTCGCTTCGGCGCAGGTGACAATGTCCGAAACCGACCCCAGCGAAACAAGCGTTGCCTCGTGAACATCTCCATTGAAGGCGGCGCACCCGTCCGACAGCACGATCGTGTGCATCTCGCGCATGTGAGCGTCGCGTACCGTGGAGGCGACGCCGCCATTGGTGACGATGCCGCCAACGATCAAAGTTTCTATCGTTAATGCGCGCAGGATATATTCCATGCGGGTCTGGAAGAATGCCGAATATGCGATCTTCTCCACCGTATAGTCTGCCGGCGCCAATTCATCGACCAAGTCGTGGCCGAAACTGTTGGGTGCGAAGTCGCCTTTGGTCAGGAAGCGGCGCAGCGACTTCAGGTGCGGCGAAATCAGGGGTTCGCCGCCCGGCCTGGGAACCAGCGTAAACTGTGCCGATATATGGACGCCCCCCTTCGCGCGCAGGGCATCGCGAACCGGCGCGATCCGGGCGGGCAGGGCGGTGATGCTCCGGGCCTTCTGGCCCGCGCGGCCGTAGGCCCCCTGGGGATGAAGAAAATCGTTCTGCAGATCGATCGTCAGCAGCGCGGTGCGTCGGGGGGTCATCTGCCGGACCTTTCGATGATGGTGTTGCCCAGGCCGTCGACCTTGCCGGTCAGGCCCGGTTCTATCAACACGGTGGTGTCGGCTTGTTCCAGGATGGCGGGCCCCTTTATGCGGGCTCCGACCGGCAGCGACAGGCGATCATAGATCGCGGTGTCGTGCATCGCGTCTCCGAAGTGCGCCTTGCGGGTGGCGATGCGGGCGGCGGCGGCGCTGCCGCCTGTCGGGGCGAGCGTTGCAAGGTCGAAGCGCGGTCGCAGCCCGATCACGGTGGAGCGCAGGTTGACGATGCGGCGCGTCCCGTTCGGCAAGAGGCGATCATAGGTGGCCCGATAGGCCGCATCGAAGGCGTCGGCGATCCGTTCGGCCGTTATCGGCTTCACCTTCGCGCCGGTGACGGTGATATCGAGGGGGACCGAGACGGTATGGGTCTGCCCGAGATAGGCCATGTCCAGCGCGAACGCGGTTCGGCGCGCCTTGAATCGTGTGCGCGCCGCGTCCAGGGTCGCATGGCCGGCGTGCGTGTGCTCCTGCATGAACTGCGTCAGGGCGTCGATGTCGAGCCCGTCCAATGGCGCGTTTATCGTCTGGACGAAGTCTTGCCGCATATCGGCGATCACGCACCCCATGGCCGACATGACACCCGGATAGCGGGGGATGATCGCCCGCGCCAGGCCGACATCGGCCATCAGGGCGCCGGCATGCAGCGCACCGCCGCCGCCAAAGGGCATGAAGGCGAAATTCTTGGGGTCAAATCCGCGTTCGATGCTGACCAGCCTCAATGCGCCGGCCATGCGGCTGTTGGCGACGCGCAGGATCGCCTCGGCCGCCTCCATCGCGTTCAGTTTCAAGGGCTCGCCGACGCCTTTCACGATGGCCGCCTCGGCGGCATCGACATCCAGGCGCTCAAGCGTGCCGCCGATCGGGCTGCCGGGGTCTATTCGCCCCAGGACGACATTGGCATCGGTGACCGTGGGGCGCGTGTTGCCTTGACCGTAGGCGACCGGTCCCGGGGTCGATCCGGCGCTTTCCGGGCCGATATTGAGCAGCCCGCCCCGATCCACCCAGGCGATCGAGCCGCCGCCGGCGCCGATGGTGGTGATCTCGATCATGGGAGACCGGATGACCATGCCGAAATCGAGCGAGGTCTGCGCCGTCGGCACGGACCGGCCGTCGGCGATCAGCGAGACGTCGAAGCTCGTGCCGCCCATGTCGCCGGTTATGACGTTGGGGTACCCGGCGGCCTGTGCGATGTGGCCCGCGGCGATCACGCCCGCCGCGGGGCCGGAAAGGGCCGTGCGCACCGGCACCCTGGCGGCCGTGTCGACATCCATGACCCCGCCATTGGACTGCACGATCATGAACTCGCCGGCGAACCCGCCGGCCTTGAGCGCGGTTTCCAGCCGACCGATGTAGCCGGAGATCTCCGGTTGCAGATAGGTGTTGAGCGCGGTGGTCGAAAATCGCTCGAACTCGCGGATCTCCGGCAGGATTTCCGAAGAGGCCGAGACATGGGCGTTGGGCCAGATTGCGCGCACCGCCGCAACGGCCGCGCGCTCATTGTCGGGATTGGCATAGCTGTTGGCAAACATCACCGCGCAGGCCAGGCAGCCATCCTCCATGAGCGCGCGGGCGGCCATGCGCACCGCCTTGAGGTCGACCGGGGTCCGCACGGTGCCGTCGGCCAGTGTCCGCTCCGGCACTTCGAGCCGAAGGTTGCGGGGCACCACCGGAACGAAATCGCCGCGCAGGCCCCATGTGCGCGGCCTGTCGCGCCGGCGCATTTCCAGAACGTCGCGCAGGCCCTGCGTCGTGATGACGCCGATCCGCGCGCCTTTCCGCTCAAGCAGCGCGTTGGTTCCCGCCGTGGTGCCGTGCACGATGACCGATAGCTGCGCGAGATCGTCGATCTTCTGCGCGATTCCCTGAAGAAAGCCGCCCGACTGATCCGGGCGCGTGGTGGTCACCTTCGCCACCTGCGCGGTGCCCGAAGATTCGTCCAGAACGAAAACATCGGTGAACGTGCCCCCGACATCCACGCCGACCATGTGCGTTCCGGTCATGTGGAGACCTCCTCCCAGGCGGCTCCATAGGCCCGGCTCGCCGCCTCGGGCGATATCAGGCCCATCGCCACATCGTGGGCGACGGCCGCGGGATCGCGTCCGCAGGCAGGGCCGTAGCCGCCGCCGCCCGGCGTTTCCAACCGCAGCGATTGGCCCTGACGCAACCGGATGCCGACCATTTTCGATGCCATGGGCGGATGGTGCCAGCCGTCGTCCTGTTCATAGGAGAACACGTTCATTGCCGCTTCGCCGCCGCCCGCGGCGCCTTTCGGCGCAAACCGTCCACGCTCGCCGAACAGAAAGGCGGTCGCGGATTTTTCAAGGATCTCGATTTCGTAAATCGCACCCATGCCGCCCCGGTGCGTGCCTGCGCCCGCGCTGTCGGGCCGCAGCGCCCATTGCCGGAACATGACCGGATATGCGGCTTCGAGGATTTCCATCGGTGGGATCGTGGCCGTCGAGATGGGCGCGTTGCCGTGGCTCAGGCCATCGCTTTCGCACGAGCCCCCATGCCCGCCGCCGTAGAAGCTGAACATGACCCAAGGTTGACCGTTTTCACGCTTGCCGGCGATTGAAAGCGCGTTGATCGTGCCATAGGCATTCGCCACGCATCGGTCCGGCGCCGCCTGCGATGCGGCCGCGAAGATGACGTCGATCATCCGAAGGATGGTTTCTGTATAGCCGCCGACCGGTGCCGGGAAGGGCGCCGACAAGAGCGAGGTTTCGGGAACGACGATGTCAATCGGGCGCATCACCCCGGCATTGGCCGGCAATGCCGGGAAGATGTGCTTGACGGCGACATAGGCGGTGGCGACCGCCGTCGGCCGGGCGATGTTGACGGGCCCCGCGCAGCGGTCGGCGCTGCCGGTGAAGTCCAAGGTCATCCGGTCGCCCCTGATCTTGAGGGCGACGCGGATGGGCAGGGGCGCGTCGGTGATGCCGTCATTGTCCAGAAAATCGACGGCCTCCCAGCATCCGTCGGGCAACTCGCTCAGCGCGGACCGCATCAGGGTCTCGGCCCGGTCCTGAAGCGCGTCGAGCGCGGCGCGCACCGTATCGGCGCCATATTCGGCCAGCAGTTCATCGAGCCGTTTGACGCCCAGATCCAGCGCGCCAAGCTGCCCGTTGAGGTCGCCCTGCGCCGATTGCGGCAGACGGGTATTGCGCATCAAAATGTCGACGACATCGGTCTGGATCGTGCCGCCGCGCGCCAGCCGGACGGGCGGCAGCACGAATGCCTCCTGGAAGGCATCGGTCGCGGCGGGGTTGTAGTTGCCGGGGACCGCGCCGCCCAGATCGTGCCAGTGGCCGACCGACCCCAGAAAGCAAAACGGCCTGCCGTCATGAAAATAGGGCCGCACGAGGCGCATGTCGTTCAGATGCGTGCCGCCCAAATGCGCGTCGTTGAAGATGTAGATGTCGCCATCGGCAAGATCGCCATCCTTTTCGGCCTTGTCGATCACCGCCTTGACGGCGAAGGACATGACGCCGACGAAGATCGGCAAACCTGACTTGCCTTGCACCAGCGTGTCGCCCGAGGCCGGGTGATAGAGCCCGTGCGAGGCGTCGTGCGCTTCCGCGATGATGGGGTTGAAGGCCGCGCGGAACAAGGTCGCATCCATCTCGTCCGCGATCTGTTCCATCCGGCCGGCGAGCACGGAAAGCGTGATCGGGTCGACAGGCTGCGTCATGGGGCCGCTCGCGCTTTTGTCACGTCGTTCCATGTCCCTTGTCCCGCATACGGTCCGGCAACCGGCTCCGGGCCGCCGGCGGGCGCCATGGCGCCCGGTCGCTCGCCATCATCGTGCCGACACCGTCGGCCGGCATGGCGAACACGCCGTATCTCGACATTCGACATGGCAGCCCCTTCCTTCAATCTGTATTTTTTATAATACAGATATGGGTATTCGAAAAGGGTAATTATTTTCATTTTCGGGCTTAGATTTCTCGTATAAAAAAGATAGGACGCTAAAGTTTGACCGGCGTTGGAGGGATTCGTGGCGCAGGACGGAGCGGCTGGAAAAGGGGTCGGCCTTCCCGAGGGCGGCAAGGCGCGGCGCGTTTACCTTCTGTTGCAGGAAGAGATTTTGCGCGGCGTGCACGCCCCTGGCGCCTTGCTGGAGGGCGAGCAGAAGCTGGCGCTGCGCCTGGGCGTCTCGCGCGTTACAGTGCGCCGGGCGCTCGATGCTCTGGAGCGGGACGGGATGATCACGCGGCGGGCCGGTTCGGGCACCGTGGTTCGGGAACTGGCATCGCAGCCGGCGGTGCTGGCCGATTTCGCCACCTTGATGCCGCAGCTTGTGGCGATGGGTCAAAAGACGACGGCGCGGCTGTTGTCCTTTTCCTATGGTGCCGCGCCCGCGCCCGTGGCCAAGGCGATGGGATTGCCCGAAGACGGTCGCGTGCAAACGGCCATTCGCGTCCGGCTGGTCCAGGAGCGTCCGTTTTCGCATCTGACCACCTATGTCCCAGAGGCCATCGCCGCCAGCTATACCGAGGCGGATCTGGCCACCACGCCGCTGTTCCGGTTGCTGGAACGGTCGGGCGTCCGTATCGAAAGCGCCCATCAGAGCGTCGGCGCAACCCTGGCCACGCCCGATGTTGCGCAGGTGCTGGGATTGAGCATGGGCGCCCCCGTTCTGGCGCTTCGCCGCGTCGTGCGGGATGCGGACGGCCGCGGCATCGAATATCTGTCGGCGCTTTATCGGCCCGACCTGTTTCGCCTGGAAATGTCTTTGCACCGTGTCGGCACCGATGAAACCCGGCACTGGGAACCGGTCATCGAAATGCCGGGGCAGGAAGCCGCCCAATGACGACACCGCGCACCTTGCTTGAAAAGCTCTGGAGCGCGCATGCCGTTATGCGGCGCGATGACGGGAACACGCTGCTTTGGGTGGACCGGCACCTTGTGCACGAGGGTTCGCACCACGCCTTTGCCAGGCTGAAAATGCGCGGCCTGAAGGTGACCAGACCGGATCTCACCTTTGCGGTCGTCGATCACTATGCGCCAACGCGCGCCGGTCTCATGGATGCCGATGTCGCGCGCATGATCCGCACGCTGGGCGACAATGCGCGGGCGCATGACGTCACCTTGTTCGATCTCGCCGATCCCGAGCAGGGCATCGTCCATGTGATCGGTCCCGAATTGGGCCTGACATTGCCGGGATTGCAGGTGAACTGCGGCGACAGCCACACATCGACCCATGGCGCGTTCGGCGCGCTGGCCTTTGGGGTCGGCGCGACCGAGGTGGCGCACATCCTGGTCACGCAGACGGTCTGGCAGGCGCGTCCGCGCGCCATGCGGATCACGGTGGACGGGGCATTGGGGCCTGGCGTCACCGCCAAGGATCTGGCGCTGCACTGGATCGCGAAGCTGGGAGCGGACGGTGCGCGGGGCCATGCGATCGAATATGCCGGCGCGGCTGTTCGGCGGCTGAGCATGCAGGGCCGGATGACGCTGTGCAACCTGTCGATCGAGGGCGGCGCGCGGCTTGGCCTTGTGGCGCCGGACGATGTGACGTTCGACTATCTGCAAGGGCGCCGATTCGCGCCAAAGGGCGCCGACTGGGCGCGCGCGGTCGATGACTGGGCCGTGCTGCAAACCGACGCGGACGCCGCATTCGATCGCGAAGAGCGGATCGATGCCGCCGACATCGCGCCGACCGTGACATGGGGCACCTCGCCGGAGGAGGCGCTGCCGATCAGCGCGACGGTGCCGGACCCGGCCGCGTCCGCGCCCGGCAAGAGCGCCGCGATGCGCGCCTCGCTGGAGTATATGGGTTTGACCCCCGGCATGCCGATCACTTCCATTCCGGTCGACGAGGTCTTCATTGGCTCGTGCACCAATGGCCGGATCGAGGATCTGCGCATGGCGGCCAGGGTGCTTGCCGGGCGGCGCGCGCGCGTGCCCGGCTTGATCTCGCCCGGATCGGCGCGGGTCAAGCGGCAGGCCGAGGCGGAGGGCCTGGCGAAGATATTCACCGATGCCGGGTTGAAGTGGGCCGATAGCGGCTGTTCCATGTGCGTCGGCATGAATGGCGACCGGGTGCGCGCGGGCAGGCGATGCGCGTCTTCGACCAATCGCAATTTCAAGGGTCGTCAGGGACGCGGTGCGCGCACGCACCTGATGAGTCCCGCCATGGTGGCCGCCGCCGCGGTGACCGGCCGCCTGACCGACGTGCGCCCGTTGCTGGAGGGGCGGTTGTGAGCGGCTGGCGGACGCATGACGGCCTGGCCGTCGCGCTTGCCGTTGAAAATGTGGACACGGACCAACTGATCCCGGCGCGATTCATGTCGACCCCGCGCAGCGAGGGATATGGACGGTTTCTATTGTACGATTCAAGGCAGGACGATCCCGATCACGTGCTGAACAAGGTGCCCGCGACCGTTTTGGTGGCGCGGCGCAACTTCGGCAGCGGCTCCAGCCGCGAGGCGGCCGTCTACGCGCTTCTCGATTTCGGCATTCGCGCCGTGTTCGCGCCGAGCTTCGGCGACATCTTTTCAGGCAATGCGGTCAATAACGGCCTGTTGCCCGCGCGCTTGCCGGTCGGGCAGGTCGAGGCATTGCTGTCCGATCTGGCCGGCGGCGCGGGCGATGCCCGCATCGATCTCGTTGCCGGGACGGCACGGATCGCCGGGCGCCAGGTCCGCTTCGAGCTCGATGCCGTCTCGCTTGAGAAGTTGAAGAGCGGCTGTGACGACATCGACCTCACCGGACGGCACGCCGACGCCATTGCGGCGTTCTTTGAGGCTCGAAAAGCCAAACATCGGTGGGTCGTACCCTCGACATGAAAGCGCGCGGATGCGGCATGTGGGCGGGAGCGGCGCCATGCCGGCTGCCGGCCGCGCGCGCCGATTATCGATTGCCGGTTGCGGCCTCGCCCCGTTTGCGTCTATCGGGAGTGCACCCGCAATCCGATCCAGTCCCTCAGGGAGCCGCCATGAAACCGGTCGCCGAACTCGAACCCAACACGTTCGCCTTCGAGACGACCGCGCTCGTCAGGCCGACCGGTTTTCGCGAATATGACGCGCGCTGGCTGTTCGGGCC
>NZ_CFIFWG010000002.1:28507-51264 GCF_984466335.1 Roseitalea sp.
GACAAGAAGCCCCAGATCAACCTTCTGGGAATCCAGGCCCTCGGCATGGGGCTCGGCACCCTGATCCGCCGCCTGGGCGCGGGGCCGAAGATCGTCGTCGGCCATGATTTCCGCGGCTATTCCATGTCGATCAAGCTGGCGCTGACGCAGGGGCTGATGGCCGCCGGCGCCGAGGTCAAGGACATCGGCCTGGCGCTCTCGCCCATGGCCTATTTCGCCCAGTTCGCGCTCGATGTGCCGTCGGTCGCCATGGTCACCGCCTCGCACAACGAAAATGGCTGGACCGGCGTGAAGATGGGCTGCGCCCGCCCGCTCACCTTCGGTCCCGAAGAGATGGGCAAGCTGCGCGACATCGTGCTGGGCGGCGACTTCGACATGCCGGGCGGGGGGGGCTACGAGCGCATCGAAGGGTTCCGCGCGCGCTATATCGACGATCTGGTCGACGCTCACGCGATCGCGCGCAAGCTGAAGGTGGTCGCGGCCTGCGGCAACGGAACGGCCGGCGCGTTCGCGCCCGAAGCGCTCGAACGGCTGGGTTGCGAGGTGATCCCGCTTGACGTCGAGCTCGACCACACCTTCCCGCGCTACAATCCGAACCCCGAGGACATGGCGATGCTGCACGCGATCCGCGACGCGGTGCTCGAACATGGCGCGGACGTGGGCCTGGGGTTCGACGGAGACGGCGACCGCTGCGGCGTGGTCGACAATGAGGGCAATGAGATTTTCGCCGACAAGGTGGGCGTGATGCTCGCCCGCGACATCTCGGCGCTGCACCCCAAGAGCGTCTTCGTGGCGGACGTCAAGTCGACCGGCCTTTACATGACCGATCCGGTTCTGAAGGCGCAGGGCGCGACCACCGACTATTGGAAGACCGGCCATTCCTACATCAAGCGGCGGGTGACCGAGCTTGGGGCGATCGCCGGTTTCGAGAAGTCCGGCCACTTCTTCTTCGGTCCGCCCATCGGCCGCGGCTACGACGACGGGCTGGTCACCGCGATCGCCGTTTGCGAGATGCTCGACCGCAACCCGGCCAGGACCATGGCCGATCTCTACCGCGACCTGCCGCTGACCTACGGGTCGCCGACCATGTCGCCCCATTGCGACGACGAGGTGAAGTATGACGTGATCGATCGCGTTGTGAAGCGGTTCCAGCGGATGCATGCCGACGGTGAAACGGTCGCCGGCCATCCGATCGCCGAACTGATCACGGTCAATGGCGTGCGCGTCGTCGCCGACGACGGCACGTGGGGCCTGGTGCGCGCCTCCTCCAACAAGCCCGAACTGGTCGTCGTGGTCGAAAGCCCTGTTTCCGAACGGCGCAAGGTCGACATGTTCCATGCCGTCGATGCCGTGCTGCGCGAAAACGACGAGGTCGGCGCCTACAACCAGACGCTTTGAGCGTCCGGCGCTCCATGGCCAATCCGGTCATAGCAGAGGTGACGCGCGGCGGCCGCCTTGAAAGCCGCCATCGCGGCCGCATCGTCGCCGTCGATGCCGACGGTGCTGTGCTGTTCGCCGCCGGCGATGTCGATGAGCCGACCTATCCGCGCTCGGCCCTGAAGCTTTTCCAGGCGCTGCCGCTCGTCGAGAGCGGCGCCGCCGATGCCTTCGGGTTCGGCGACAGGGAGCTGGCGCTGGCCTGCGCCTCCCATTCCTCGGCTCCGCTCCATGTGGACGCCGTGCTTTCGATGCTCGGCGCCGCCGGCCTGGGCGAGGGCGATCTGCGGTGCGGCGCCCACTGGCCGCTTTTTCGCCCCGACGATCTGGTCGCCATGGCGCGCGATGGCCGAACGCCGGGCCGGGCGCACAACAATTGCTCGGGCAAGCATGCGGGCTTCTTGTGCGTCTGCGTCCATCGGGGCTGGCCGGTGGCCGACTATCTGGCGCCGGATTCGGCTGTCCAGCGCCAGGTTCGCGCCGTCATCGAGGCGCTGACCGGGGTTGCGCTCTCCGCCGACCGGTGCGGCCATGACGGTTGCTCGGCACCGACCTATGCGCTCCCGCTCGCCGATTTCGCCCGCGCGTTCGCCCGGTGCGGCGCCGGGCGCGGCCTTGATCCGGTTCGCGCGGCCGCCGCGCGGCGCCTTCTGGCCGCAAGCATGGCCGAACCGCTCATGGTGGCCGGCGCGGGCCGTTTCTGTACCGACCTGATGGCCGCGTGCGGCGGGCGCGTTTACGCCAAGACGGGCGCCGAAGGGGTCTATGTCGCCGTCGTGCCGGAGGCAGGGGTCGCGGTGGCGCTCAAATGCGACGACGGCGCCGCGCGGGCGGCCGAGGTCGCCCTGGCGGCGGCTCTCCTGCGCGCCCTTGGAGAGGCGCATGATCTGTCGGCCGCGATCGCGCCCTTTGCCCGCAAGCCGGTGCGCGACTGGAACGGGGCCGAGGTCGGCGCGATCCGGGCGGTCGACCCGGCCTGATCAGCCCCTTCTGTTGCCGGCCAGGGCGATGTTGCCCGGCACGCCGTGCCGCGCGCCCAGAAGATCGCCCGTCGTCAGTTCAGCCCAGCGGTGGGCGCGGATCGCCCCGTTGCGCGCCTTGATGACGTTGGCGCTGACCAGCACCCGGCCCGCGCCCGGCGCCTCGGACACGCCGATGCCGACGCCGGCATCGCGGATCACATTCGAGGCGATCACGCAATCGCGCAAGTAGGGGCCCCAGCCGGCATTGATGCCGAAGCGCGCCGCGCCCTCGATCATATTGCCGGTCACGGCCGTGTCCGCCTCCACCGCGATCGCGGTGCCGAAGCCGGGCGGATCGGGCGTATAGGGTCCGGCCGCGACGATGTTGCGGATCACATTGCCCGAGACCGTCGCCGCCCGGCCGCCATCGTTGAAATTGGTCACCGAGATGCCGTTGGCCGCACCGTCGACGATGTTGTCGGCGACGATCGCATTCTCAAAGCCGAACTCCGAATAGATCGCCGTTTCGCCCGAGGCGCGGCAATTGTTGGCGACGATCTGCAAGCCGCGCGCCGCATTGCCCCGCACGGCCGAAAAGGCCGCGCGCTCGATCCGGTTGCCCGTGACCAGCACATTGTCGGCGCGGTAAAGGTTGATCGCGTTGCCCCATTGTCCGGTGCCGCCATTGGCCGCGCCGATGTCGGCGATACGGTTGTTGGCGATGATCGTGCCGTCATGGCCCTCGCTCCAGCGATGGACGATGATCCCGCCATTGGCGCAGGCCGAAATCCGGTTGTCGCGGATGACAAGGCCGGCGCTCTCGACGGCGAACAGCGCAAAGCGCGAAGCGCCCGAAATCGCGCAGTCCGCGATGCGGCCGCCGCAGCGTTCAAGATGGATGCCGTCCCGGCCGGCGCCGCGCACGGTCAGGTCCTCAAGCGTCGCCTCGATCACGCCGCGCAGGTCGATAAGCCCGTCCGTGCCGGTATCGGTCCGGCGGTTCGCGCCGTCGATGACGAGGCCCGAAAGCCGCACCCGGCGCAGGGTTCGGCCGGAGAGCAGCGGGCCGTCGCCGCCATGGACAAGCTGCGTCCGGCCCGGCACGCCGGCGATGGTCGCGCCGTCCGGCAGGTTGATGTCGGAGATCACATAGGTGCCGGCGGGCAGGAACACCGGCATGCCGCGCCGCGCCGCCTCGTCGACCATGCGCTGGAAGGCGGCCGACTGGTCATCGGGCGCGCCGGGCCGGACGTCATGGTCGAGCGCGCCGGTCGAGCCGCGCAGCCCCGGCGGCGGGAGCGGGGACTGCGCCAGAGCGGGACGGGTGGCCGCGAGCGCGGCCAGCCCCGTGCCGCAATGGGTCAGAAAATGGCGTCGGCGCATGTCGGCCTCCCTTTTGGGAGACCCGCTGCAAGGCACGTGCCGGTCAGACGAACTGGCTCAGGCCCGGAATGGCGTTGATGACCTCGTCGACGGGGCCGTCGCCGGCCTGTTCCTTGGCGAACGAGATCGTTTCCTTCGAGATGCCGGAGATTTCGCCCATGCCCATGCCCAGCCCCATCAGTTGCGAGCCAAGGCCCATGACGCCGCCCATCATGCCGCCACCGCCGCCGGCCTGTTCGATGAGATCGCGCGCGCCGGGCATCGCGTCCAGCATCTCGGCGATCCTGTCCTGCGGCCCCTCTTTCTGAAGAAAGCCCAGGATCATGCCGACGGCGCTCCGCGCCTTGTCGGCGTCGATGCCGACAGTGTCGATGATGCGGTTGACGAGCTCGTCCATAGGTGCCTCCGGGCGCGAAATTTTGACGTTTACGTCATAGGCAGATCAGCCGTCCGGTTGCAAGGGCGCACCGGTCCGGCCCGGCTGAATTCGCCACCCCGCGGTGATGATCAGGGCACCAGCACGATCTTGGAGGCGGCGACCCGGCCTGCCCTGAGGTCGGCGAAGGCCCCCGCGCCCTCCGACAGCGGCCGCGTCTCGACCCAGGAAAAATCGCCCAGCGCGCCGGCGAAGATCGCCGCGGCGGTCTGTCGGAAATCCTCGGCCGTATAGGTGTATGTGCCCAAGAAGGTGATTTCCTGAAGCGTCGCGCGGCGGGCGTCGAGCCCGCCCGCCGCCGAGCCGAGCCCGATATGGGCGATCACCCCGCCCGGTGCGGCGGTCGCGAACGCTGCGGCCCGCGTCGCCTCATGGCCGACGCCGTCAATGATGAGGTCTGCCGGTTCGGTGCTGTCTTCGAGTGCCTCGAAAGGCCCGGCATCGGCGATCCGCGCGCGCCGCGCTCGATGGGTCTCGACAAGGCGTATGTCCTTTGCGCCATGCGCGGCCAGCGCCAGCGCCGCCCCGAGCCCGATGGCGCCGCCGCCATAGACCAGGCAGCGCGCTTTCTTCAGGGGCCGGGCCAGAATCCCCTCGGCAAGGCGCACCGCGTGCCAGCCGCAGGCGAGCGGCTCGGCCAGCGCCGCGTGCAGCGCGTCCACCTGATCGGGTATCGCCACCAGATTCCGCTCCGGCATCGCAAGGCGCTCGGCGAAGGCGCCTTCGCGCGGCGGCATGGAGATGATCTGGCGGTCGGGACACAGATTGTCGCGGCCCTCGTTGCAATAGGCGCACATGCCGCAGGTGACGAGCGGGTTGACGGTGACGCGCATGCCCGCGCGCGGTCCGGCCAGAACGGTCCCGGCGGCCTCGTGGCCGAGGATCAGCGGCGCGGGCCGCCTGTCGTCATGGCCCAGATAGGCATGCATGTCCGAGCCGCAAAGCCCGACCGCCTCCACCGCGATCACCGCCTCCGCCGCGGCGGGCGCGGGATCTGGCACCTCGCGATAGCTGAGCTGCTCCGGCCCTGTACAGACGAGCGCCTTCATTTGGCCGTGAAGCCTCCGTCGACGAACAGCACCTGCCCGGTGACATAGCGCGCGGCCGGCGCGCACAGGAAGACCGCCGGGCCGACCAGATCGTCGAGTTCGCCGTTGCGGCCGATCGCCGTCTGCGCGGCGTTCCCGGCGGCGCGTCCGGGATCGGCGAAGACCTTTTCGGTCAGTTCGGTGGGGAAGAAGCCCGGCGCGATGGCGTTGGCGCGCACGCCCTTGCCCGACCATGCCTCGGCCATGGCGCGGGTGAGCTGCGCGACCCCTCCCTTGGAGGCGCCATAGGCGATCGAATCGGCAAAGGCGCGCACCGATTGCAGCGAGGCGATGTTGAGGATCGCGCCGCCGCCCCCGTCGATCATCGCCGGCACCAGCGACCGGGCCAGGAAGAACGGCACGGAGAGGTTGAGGTGCAGCGTCGCGTCCCAGCTTTGGCGGCCGATCGCCCCATAGGGTTCGCGGAAATTGACGCCGGCGGCGTTGATCACGATGTCCGGCGGGCCGAACGGTTCCGAAAGGGTCGAAGCGAAGGCGTCGAAATCGTCGATGGCGGCCAGATCGGCCGCGACGGGCGCGGCGCCATGGGCGGCTTCAAGCCGTTCGAGCGCCTCGGCCCGCCGCGCGACGGCCACCACCCTGGCGCCGGCCTCGGCGAAGCCTTCCGCCAGCCGCCGGCCGATTCCGGCCGACGCGCCGGTGACGACGGCGATGCGCCCCTCAAGACCGAAGGCCCCGCTCATTCGGCCGCCGACAGATCGAAATTGTCCCCCGGAAAATATTTGGCGAGGCGGATATCGGCCGTGCGGGCGTGGCCTTCCATGCCTTCGAGCCGCGAGATGCGCGCGCAGGCCTGGCCGATCCGCCGGTTCGCCTCGCGCGTCGAGCGCTGCCAGGTGACCGTCTTCATGAACTTGCCGACGAAGAGCCCGCCCGTATAGTGGGCCGCGCCCTTGGTGGGCAGCACATGGTTGGGACCGGACACCTTGTCGCCATAGGCGACCGTGGTCTCCTCGCCCAGAAACAGCGAGCCGTAGCTGGTGAGGTTTTCGAGCCACCAGTCCAGGTCTTGGGCCTGTACCTGAAGATGTTCGGGTGCGTACGCGTCCGAGACGCGCACCGCCTCCTCGCGGCTCCCGCACACCATGATCTCGCCGTAATCGTTCCAGGCGGCGCGCGCATTGTCGCGGTTGAGGTCGGGCAGTTCCTCGATCATGGACGGCACCAGCGCTGCGACCTTTTCGGCAAGCGCCCGGTCGAGCGCGATCAGCCAGACAGGCGAGTTGTAGCCGTGCTCGGCCTGGCCGACCAGATCCCAGGCGACGATCTCGGGGTCCGCGGACGCATCGGCGATGACCATCGATTCGGTGGGCCCTGCGAACATGTCGATGCCCACCCGGCCGTAAAGGATGCGCTTGGCCTCGGCGACGAACTGGTTGCCCGGTCCGGCCAGGACCCGCGCCGGCGGCGCGCCGAAAAGCCCGAACGCCATGGCGGCGATGCCCTGCACGCCGCCAAGGTTCAGGACGGTGTCGGCGCCGCATATGTCGAAGGCGTAGAGCACGGCCGGATGGATGCCCTCGCCGGGCTTGGGCGGCGAGCAGGCGGTGACGTGGCCAACGCCCGCCACCCTGGCCGTGGTCACGGTCATGATCGCCGAGGCGACATGGGCGTAGCGTCCGCCGGGCGCGTAGCAGCCGGCCGCGGACACGGGAATCTGCTTCTGTCCGGCGACAAGGCCGGGAACGATCTCGATCCGGCTGTCGGTCAGCGCCGCCTTCTGGCTTTCGGCGAAGCGGCGCACATTGTCGCGCGCGAACAGGATGTCGTCCTTGAGCTTGCCGCAGACCTTGTCGGCGGCCCGGGCGCGCGCCTCCGCGGACACGACGATACCGCCCTCCCACCGGTCGAACTTTTCGGCATAGGAACGGGCGGCGTCATCGCCGCCCGCCTCGATTTCGTCGAGGATGGTCTGCACCACCTCGCGCACGTCCCGCTCGCCGGCCGCCGCGCTTTTGGGCGCCTTCTTCAGATATTCCATCCCCTGTCGGTCCTTTTCTTTGCGCGGAAGCGAAACGTTCACTCGGTCATGTCGGCGAATTCGGCCAGTTCGGGCGTGTCGGCGACAAGCCGCATGTAGGTCGGATCGACGAAGCGCGACGCCGGCAGTTCCTCGGTCAGCGTGCCGGTCGAGGTCATGTAGCCGCCCAGCCCGTCGAACCATTCCTCCACGGTCGACGAACCGTCCGACGCGTCGAGGATTTCGAGCTGTTCCTCCAGCGTGAACATGGGCCGCGTGTCGATTTCCCGCTGTAGGAACCTGTCCGGCAGTTCCACGCCCGACAGCGCATAGAAGTCGGCCATCATCGAGACCGCCTCGTCATTGTTGTTGCGGATGAAGTTCACCCCGCGCAGGAAGACCGCAAGGAAACGGGCGACCATGTCGGGGTTTTCCTGCGCATAGGAGGCCCGCGCGATCAGCGCGCCCGGCACGATGGCCCCGGCATCCTGGCCCGAGCACAAAACTTCGGCGCCCGCGCGCGATTCCAGCGTGTAGATGTTCGGCGCCCAAAGCCCGGCCAGCTTGCCGGTGCCGGTGGCGAAGGCCGAAATGATCTCGCCCTGGTTGAGGTTCACCACCTCCAGATCCTCGGGGTAATTCAGCCCGAAGCTCTCGATGCAGGCCGCCGAGGCGTATTCGCCCGTCGAATTGGTGGTCACGAGCAACCGCTCGCCGACCAGCATGCTCGGGTCGGCGCGGATCGCCTCGACATCGCCGGCCCGCGCCATCATGGCGTTGCCCGCCGATTCATTGTTGGTGATGCCGATGGTGATGATGTCGAAGCGCGCCGCGCCCAGAACCGCCGGCGCCGAGCCGGTGCCGCCGACATCCCAGCTTTCGGACGGCGCGGCGGCGACCTGCGGCGCGCCGGACGGGAAGGTCGTGTAGTTGGGCGCAAGGCCGATTTCGTCCCACCAGCCCTTCTGGTCGGCGATGTAGAAGGGCAGGGCCCAGTAGAGCGCCGGCTGGTAGCTGACGCCGATCTCGTCCTGGGCAAGCGCGGGGCCGCCCAGAGCCGTGGCGGCCAGACCCGCCATCAACACGGTCTTCAGTTTCATGATGAGTTCCCTTCTTCGTTGAGAGCGTTTCCCTGAGAATGCGTTTTTCTTGTTATCGATCGCCGCCCATTTCCTCGCGCAACAGGCGCCAGACCTGCCCGCGCAGATGGGTGAACGAGGGCATTTCCATCACGTCGTCGATCGGATGCTCGGTCCATCGTTCGGCTTGGCGCATCTCGGCGACGGTGATGACCTCCCGGATCTTGCCCGGATTGCGGCCCATCACGACCACGCGGTCGGCCAGATAGACCGCCTCCTCCACCGAATGGGTGATGAACAGGACGGTGCGCGGATTGACCCGCGCCAGCCGCACCAGTTCCTCCTGCATGATGGTGCGCGTCTGCGCATCGAGCGCGCCGAACGGCTCGTCCATCAAAAGGACGCCCGGATCGATCGCGTAGGAGCGGGCGATGGCGACGCGCTGCTGCATGCCGCCGGAAAGCTGGTGCGGATAGCTTTCCTCGGTACCCTCCATCTTCATCAGCTTCAGATAGCGGGCCACCGCCTCGTCGCGCTCGGCCTTCGAGGCGCCCTTGGAGCGCATGCCGAAGACGATGTTCTCATAGACCGTCTTCCACGGGAAAAGCGCGAACTGCTGGAAGACGACGGCGCGTTCGGGGCCGGGGCCGGTGACCTTCCTGCCCGCCACCGCGACGCTGCCCGCGGTGGGGTGTTCGAGACCGGCCACCATGCGCATCAAGGTCGTCTTGCCGCAGCCCGAGGGGCCGACGACGGAGATGAACTCCTTGTCGGCGACCTGGAAATCGATGCCGCCAATGGCCGTGAACGGCGTGCCGCCGCGCGCGAAGACCTTGGTTACGCCCTCGAAGCGGATATCGCTCATGCGCCCCCCCATTTGGCGCGCACGCGGGTTTCCGCAAAGCGCAAGAGATAATCGATGACGAGCCCGGTGAAGCCGATGACCAGCATCGCCGCCATGACGGTGGAGGGGCTGAGATTCTGCTGGCCGACCACCATCACATAGCCGATGCCCGAGGAGACGACGATCAGTTCGGCGCCGATCAGGCTCTGCCAGCCAAGGCCGGCCGAAACCCTCAGGCCCGCCACGATGGAGGGCAGGGCGCCGGGCAGAAGCACCTCACGGGCGATGCGGAACTCGCCGGCGCCATGGGTCTGGGCCGCCTCGATCAGGTGGCGGTCGACAAGCTGGGCGCCGCGATAGGCGTTGATCACGCATGGGGCAAAAGCGCCCGTGAAGATCACCATGATCGGTCCGCCGATGCCGGTGCCGAACCACAAGGCCGCGAACGGCACCCAGGCCAGCGGCGCGATGTAGCGATAGCTCTCGAACAGCGGCGTGAAGATTTCCTCGAACAGGCGGAACCGGCCCATGGCAAGCCCCGCCGGAACGCCGATGATGGCGGCCAGCGCGAAACCGTAGAAGAAGCGCAGGAAGCTCGAAGCCAGATGCTCCTGGATGAGAAAGCCGGCAAAGGGCCGGTTCATCATGGTCCACACCCGGTCGACGACCTCGGTCGGCGAGGGCAGCACGAAGCTGGAGACGAGCCCGGCCGAGACCACGCCCTGCCACAGGCCGAAGAACAGCACGATGCCGGCGAGCGAATAGGGCCATAGCGCCTGCTGCCTCATCGGCTCGCCTGCCACTTGATCAGCCGCCTTTCGGCTTGGCCAAGCGCCTGCGTCGTCAGCGCGCCGGCAATGGCGATCACCACCATCGCAAGCAGGATCATCGCGGTGTTGATGTCGCGATAGGCGGTCGAAAGCACCCGGCCAAGACCCAGGAACGCGCCGACCAGCTCGGCGGCGACCAGCGTCGTCCAGGACGCCTGCAAGGACAGCCGCAGGCCGGTGAAGATCATCGGCAACGCGTCGGGCACATAGACCTCGCGGATCAGCCGCGCCCGCGTCGCGCCGTGAACCCTTGCCGCTTCCACCAGCGTCCGGTTCACGTTGCGCGCGCCAGTGAAGGTGTTGATCACCGACGGCACGAAGGCGGACACGAAGATCACCATGATCTTGGAGGCATCGGTGATGCCGAGCCAGACGATGGCGAGTGGGATCCAGGCGAGTGGCGGAATGGGCCGCAGCAGAAGGAAGACCGGATTGAAGAAAGCTTCGACCCGTTTGTCGCAGCCCATCGCGAACCCCAGCGGAACGCCGACCGCGATCGCCACCAGGAAGCCCGTGATCACCAGCCATAGCGAGTGCGCGAGGTGCTCGACAAGCGTGCCGCCGGCATAGCCGGCCGTCATCATCTGGCTGAAGGCGGCGGCGAACTGGGCGGGGGAGGGGAACCGGTTGGGATCGATCGCGCCCGACACTGTGGTCAGAAGGAGCCATAGCGCCAGCACGACCAGAACGGTCGCCGCGCCGATCCACGCCCGCCGCGGCAAGCGGAAACCCCGACGCTCCACCGACGATGGTTCGGCCAACGCAACCAACGACACCTCCCCTCGCGCATGCTCCGAAAGAGTTTTGTATGCGCTTACATGTATGCGCTTACAATGACCGTGTCGTTCCATGAAATCAACTGGCGCCGCGAAGTTTTTTCACCTTCGCGCGATCGGCGCGGACAGTGGAGCCGTTCCGGCCGCCGACAGCCGGCCTTCAGCGCCTTGGCGGGCCGCTCGATGCCCGGTACACAAGCTGCGTTTCGAGCCGCACCGACTGCAAGGGTTCGTCGCGCTCAAGCCGCCCGATCAGCATCCGCGCGGCGCGGGTCGCCATTTCCGCCCGCGGCGTGCGGATGGTGGTGAGCGGCGGGCCGGTGCAGCTTGCCATCTCGGTATCGTCGAGCCCGGTGACGGTGACGTCGCCGGGGACGTCGAGGCCCAGCCGCCGCGCCTCGCGCAGGGCGCCCATGGCCAGAAGGTCCGAGCCGCACACCACCGCCGTGATGCCCTTCTTTCCGCCCATCAGCCGGCCGAAGGCCGAGGCCGCCGCATCGATGTCGAAAGGCACCTGCTCGACGGCCGCCTCCGGAAGGGGAAGCCCTTGCTTTTCAAGCGTTCGGCGGAAGCCTTCAAGGCGCGCCCGCGCCCGGTCGTTTCCCTTCAGGCGTCCGGACAGATAGCCGATCCGCCTGTGGCCGAGCGCGACCACATGCTCGGTGATCGCCGCCATGGAATCGGCGTTTGAAAACGCGACCTGGACGATATCGCCCCGATCCTCGCGCCAGGTCCATGTGACGATGAAGGGGATGCCGCCCTGCTCCAGCATGCGCCATGTGGCGGGCGTGTGCTCGTGGCCGACCAGCACCAGCGCGTCCACGCCGCGGGCCAGAAGCTCGCGCACCTGCACCTCCTCGATCTCCATGGCGTATTCGGAGCTGGCCACCACCAGCAGATAGCCCGCCTCGCCCAGCCGTCGCTGCAATTCGCCGAAGAAGCTGCCGAAGAGAATGGAGTTGATGCGCGGGAACACCGCGCCGACCATGCGCGAGCGGGCCGAGGCCAGCGATCTTGCCATGCCGTGCGGAATGTAGCCAAGGGACTCGATCGCCGCATCCACCCTGGCGCGCTTGTCGGGGCGTACCAGATCGGGCTGGTTCAGAAAGCGCGACACGGTGGCGGTGGAGACGCCCGCCTGCTGCGCCACGTCGGCCAGTGTGGCCGCGCTGCCGCGCCCGCGCCCCGCCCCGTTCCTGCCGCCCTCCCGCATCGTAAAGCCTATCTGTCCGGCCGGTCCGGCCATGCCGAACCCCTGCCGGTCTCGCGTTGAATCCATTATGAGAATAGTGTAAGCGATTTCAAAAGTCGATGTGAATGGTGTCGGGAGGTGATCATGGTGTCCGAGGCACGGCAATGGGCCGGGACGGCCGATGCGCTGTCCCCGGAGACCGGCCGTCCCGCGGCGCGGACCCGCTTCGACAAGGTCATGAGCGAGCCCGTGCCGATCCCCGAGGCGGCGATCGGCAATGCGGTGAGGCTGATGCGCTCTGGCCGCCTGTTCCGCTATGGCGAGGACACGGGCGGGCAGGGCGAGGCGGCCGCCTTCGAGCGCGAGTTCGCCGCCTTTGTCGGCCGTCCCTATGCGGTCGCCGTCAATTCGTGCGGCTGCTCGCTGTTTCTCGCCATGAAGGCGCTCGGCGTCGCGCCCGGCGACATGGTGCTGTGCAATGGCTTCACCTTGGCGCCCGTGCCCGGCGCGATCTCCCATATCGGCGCCGAGCACGTTCTGGTGGACGTCACCGACCGGCTGACCGTCGACCTTGACGACCTTGAGCAAAAGGCGACCGAGAGCGGCGCCAGGCTGCTCATCCTGTCGCACATGCGCGGCCATGTGGGCGATCTGGACGCGGTCAGGGCCCTTTGCGACCGTCTCGGCGTCACCATCATCGAGGATTGCGCCCATACGCTGGGCGCCCGCTGGAACGGCCGGCCCGTCGGCAGCTTCGGCAAGGTCGCCTGCTATTCGAGCCAGACCTTCAAGCACATCAATTCCGGCGAGGGCGGCATCCTGGCCACCGACGATGCGGACCTTGCCGCCAGGGCGATCGTCCTGTCCGGCAGCTACATGATGTACGGCCAGAACGGCACGCGGCCGGCCGAGGAGGCGTTCGCCCCGATCCGCGACGAGACGCCCAACCATTCCATGCGCATGTCCAATCTCGCCGCGGCGATCCTCAGGCCGCAACTCCATGAACTCAACCGCTGGATCGAACGCTGGAACGATGCCTATCGGCGCATCGAGGCGGGCCTGGGCGCCGTTGCCCATATCGAGCCCATCGCACGCGATCCGCGCGACGCCTTCGTCGGCAGTTCCATCCAGTTCCTCGCCGCGCCCGACCTTCCGCCGGCGGTCACGGCCGCCTTCGTCGAGGAGGCGGCCGCCCATGGCGTTTACATCAAATGGTTCGGCGCCGGGCGGACCGCCGGCTTCACCAGCCGCTACGACCAATGGCGCTACCTGACCGACACGCGCCCCCTGAAGGGCGCCGACCGTGTTCTGCCCCGGCTGCTGGACATGCGCATCGCCGTCTCGTTCACCCCGCAGGACTGCCGGACCATCGTGACGGTTCTTGCCGAGGCCATGGACGCGGCCATCACGAACCGGGCGGACTGATCACCGAGCAGAACCGGCCTTCGAACGCCTGTCCTTTCCATCCGAAACCCGCAACCTCAAGGGACCGACCCATGCATCTCGCCCGCTTCCCACGCATTCGCCTTGGCCATATGCCGACCCCGCTTGAGCCGATGGAGCGGCTTTCCAGGCATCTGGGGGGGCCGAAGCTTTGGGTGAAGCGGGACGACTGCACGGGGCTTTCGACCGGCGGCAACAAGACGCGCAAGCTCGAATTCCTGATGGCGGACGCGGTGGCCCGGGGCGCCGACATCGTCATCACGCAGGGCGCCACCCAGTCCAACCATGCCCGCCAGACCGCCGCGGCGGCGGCGAAGCTGGGCCTCGACTGCACGATCCTGCTCGAAGACCGCACCGGCTATGCGGACGAGGCCTATACGCTCAACGGCAATGTGCTGCTGGACCGGATGCATGGCGCCGGGATCGCCAGGCGGCCCGGCGGCGCGGACATGCAGGCCGAGATGGAGGCGATGGCGGACGATCTGAGGGCAAGCGGCCGCACGCCCTATGTCATCCCCGGCGGCGGCTCGACGCCGGTCGGCGCGCTGGGCTATGTCAACGCCGCGCTGGAGCTGGTCGCCCAGGCCAACGAGATGGGCCTCGGAATCGACCATCTGGTGCACGCGACCGGCTCGGCCGGCACCCAGGCCGGTCTCGTGACGGGGCTGTCGGCGATGAACGCGCAGCTTCCGGTGCTGGGCATCGGCGTGCGCGCGCCGCGCGACAAGCAGGAGGCCAGCGTCCACAGGCTCGCCGAGGCCACCGCCGAACATCTGGGCATTCCGGGCACTGTCAAGCGCGAGAGCGTCGTCGCCAATTGCGACTATGTCGGGCAGGGTTACGGCCTGCCGACCGAGGGCATGGTCGAGGCGACGAAACTGCTCGCCCGCACCGAGGGGATCCTGCTCGATCCGGTCTATTCGGGCAAGGGCATGGCGGGCCTGATCGACCTGGTCGCAAAAGGCCATTTCGGCAAGGACGACAATGTGGTGTTCCTGCACACCGGCGGCGCCGTGGCGCTGTTCGGCTATCCGGATGCCTTCGGCCTGCCCGGCTATGCGGCCTGACCGGACATGGTGACGGAGCGCGCCATCGGCATTGTGGGCGGCATGGGGCCGGAGGCGACGGTCGAACTGATGCGCCGCCTCGTCGCCGCCACGCCCGCGGCGGACGATGCCGGCCATGTGCGGCTTCTGGTCGACAGCAACCCCAAGGTGCCCTCGCGCATCGCCCATCTGATCGAGAAGACCGGGCCGGACCCGACGCCGGTCCTGGTCGATATGGCGCAGGGGCTCGTGCGCCAGGGCGCTGCGGCGCTCGCCATACCGTGCAACACCGCGCACACCTATCTGCCGGCGATCAGGGACGCGGTTCGGGTGCCGGTGCTCGACATGGCGCGCCTGAGCACGGCGGCGCTGACCGCGCTCGATCCCAGACCCGGAAAGGTGGCGCTTCTGGCTTCGCCCGCGCTGCGGATCGTCGGGCTTTACGATGCGCCCTTCGCCGAGGCGGGGCTTGCGCCGCTCTACGCGGAGGGCGAGGCCGAACAGGCGCTGCTGGCGATGATCCGCGCGGTCAAGGCGGGCGGTCCCTCGGCACGGGACCGGGCGCGCTACGAGGCGGCCGTTCAAGGGTTCGCCGAGGCCGGCGCGGACGCGTTCCTGATCGCCTGCACCGAGCTTTCCGTGATCGATCGGCCGCGGGTCGGCGGCCTGCCGCTGCTCGACACGCTCGATGCGCTGGTGGACGCGATCCTTGAAGCGGCCGGCAAGATGCCGGGCCGCCGCTAGGCCGGACGGCCGACGGGAGGGACCGATCGGCGCAAGATCGCCGCAGCTTGTCATCGGCCTGGCGCGGACCGATAATTCGGCACGAACACCGGGAGGAACGACGATGTGCCGAATCTTTGCGGGCCAGGACCCGGCCAGCTATGAAAGCGAGACGCGCTCGCTGCGCGTCAACGGGCAGAGCACGTCCATTCGCCTTGAAGTGGCTTTCTGGGACATGCTTGACGGCATCGCGGAGGCTGAAGGGTTCTCGACCCCCGCCTTCATCTCCAAACTGCATGCCGAAGTGCTGGAACTTTACGGCGAGGCGAGAAATTTCACCTCGCTGCTGCGCTGCGTCTGTCTGCAATTCCTGAAACGGGAGGCCGGACGGCTGGAGGCGCCGCTGGCTGCGGCCCGGTAGTAGCGGAATAACACCAACGGGCGTTTGCCACTCCCCATACTGGCCGAAGCTGGCCGGCAACCGGGAGGAAACCGTGGCAAAAGCCATTCATTCGATGATCCGCGTGCTCGACGAGGCGCGGTCCGTCCGCTTCTATCGGACGGCGTTCGGGCTCGACGTCGCCGAGCGGCTCGAATTCGACAGTTTCGTTCTGGTCTATCTGCGCAATCCCGAAGCGGATTTCGAGGTCGAGCTGACGATAAACAAGGGTCGCCAAGTGCCTTACGATCTGGGCGACGGCTACGGTCACATCGCGTTCTGCGTCGACGATCTCGATGCCGAGCATGCCCGGCTGACCGAGGCGGGGCTGTCGCCGCGCAAGCTCGTCGATTTCGCTCCGGGAGGCGAGGTCATCGCCCGCTTCTTCTTCATCCAGGACCCGGACGGCTACGAGATCGAGGTTCTGCAACGCCACGGGCGCTATCGCTAGGCCGGACCGGGAGCGCGGCCCGACAACAGGGAGGAAACCATGACAATATCCCCAGGAGGCGGCGCCGACGGGGCGCTGCTGCATCGCATGGTCCGGGTGATGTACCCGCATGCGCAATTCGGCGATGCGCCCTATGAGCGGACCTGCGATGCCGTGCGCGAGGCGGCGAACGAGAGCGTCGCCCAGGCCCTGATGTTCGCCGAGGGCCTGCGCGCGCTCGGGGCGTCCGGCTTTGCGGACATGGCCGACGATGCCGCGCTCGCCCATCTCAAATCCATCGAGCAGACCCCCTTCTTCCAGTCTGTGCGCGGCACGGCCGTGGTCGCCCTCTACAACGACGCGGAGGTCTGGGAGCATCTCGGCTACGAGGGGCCGAGCTTCGACAAGGGCGGCTACATCCATCGGGGTTTCGACGATCTCGACTGGCTGCCCGAGCCGCCCATTACCGAGCTTTGAGGGGGAACCATGGCAATGATTGCGCATGATGAAGCCGCCGTCGTCATTATCGGGTCCGGCGCCGGCGGCGGCACGATCGCCTATGAGCTGACCAGGGCAGGCATTGCCTGCGTGCTTCTGGAAGCGGGCCCCTACCTCAAGCCGGAGGACTACAGGAACGACGAGTGGGAGGCTTTCTCCCAGATGGCCTGGCTCGATACGCGCACGACCAGCGGAAGCTGGCGGGTGGCGCGGGATTTCTCGGGCCTGCCGACATGGCTGGTCAAGGCGGTGGGCGGCACCACGACCCACTGGGCCGGCGCCACGCCGCGCTTTGTCGACCATGAGTTCAAGGCGCTGTCGACCTATGGCGCGGTCGAGGGCGCGACGCTTCTGGACTGGCCGCTCTCGCTCGACGAGATGGCGCCCTTCTACGCCGCCGCCGAGGACGCGATCGGCTCGACGCACACCAACGGCCGGCCGGCGCTGCCCGCCAACAACAATTACAAGGTCTTCGCCAACGGCGCCGAGCGGGTCGGCTATGCGCGCTATGCCACGGGGCCCTACGGCACCAATGCCGAACCCTATGACGGGCGTCCGGCCTCGATCCAGGACGGGTTCAACTTCCAGGGCGACAAGAACGGCTCGAAGTGGAGCACCGCCGTGCGCGAAATCCCGCGCGCCGTCGCCACGGGCCTTTGCGACCTGCGGCCCGAGTGCCAGGCGGTCAGGATCACCCATGACGCCGAGGGCAGGGCGGACGCGGTGCTCTATGCCGACAAGGACGGCAATCTGCACCGCCAGGCGGCCCGCGCCGTCTGCGTGGCCGGCAATTCGATCGAGAGCCCGCGCCTTCTGCTCCTGAGCCAATCGAACAGGTTCCCCAGCGGGCTCGCCAACGGCTCCGACCAGGTGGGCCGCAACTATATGCGGCACATGACCGGCTCGATATATGCCTGGTTCGACAAGCCGGTGCGCATGTATCGCGGCGAGACCATGGCCGGAATCGTCAAGGACGAGGCGCGGCACGACCCCTCGCGCGGCTTCGTCGGCGGCTACTACATGGAAACGCTGTCGCTCGGCCCCGCCTTCCTGTCCAGCTTCATCGAGCCCGGCATGTGGGGTCCGCGGTTCACCGGCATGATGGACCGCTACGCCAATATGGCGGGGATGTGGATCGTCGGCGAGGACATGCCGCAGGCGACGAACCGGATCACCCTGTCGGATACCGTCAAGGACCGCTGGGGCCTTCCGGCGCCGAACGTCCATTTCGACGATCACCCCAACGATGTCGCCATGCGGACCTATGCCTACGAGAAGGCCGAGGCGCTCTACGAATCGGTTGGCGCCGTCGGCACGCATCGCACGCCGCCCTATCCGTCGACCCACAATCTGGGCACCTGCCGGATGAGCGAGCGGCCCGAGGACGGCGTCGTCGACAAATGGGGCCAGGCCCACGAGGTGCCGAACCTGTTCGTCTCCGACGGCTCGGTGATGACCACCGGCGCGGCGGCGAACCCGACGCTGACCATCGTCGCGCTGGCCATCCGTCAGGCGGGTCACATCGCCGAGCGGTTGAAGTCCGGCTCACTATAGCAAGCCCGGCGGAGGGGCTTGCGACGCGCGGAACGGTGACGACGCGCACGGGCGGTCCTCGAAGCCGCCTTGTGTCCTCACCGTCCGGCGGGCCGTTTGAAGGGATGAAGGGGGGAGGAGGTCGATGGGCAACAGGGCCGCCATCGTGCCGGCCCGCTCGCCGACCCGGCCATCGCCTCCGGCCCGGTCGTTGCGAATGGCGCCCGCGTTCGGCGTCATGAAGGCGCAGCGGCCGCGCGGCGACCGGATCATCGACAACGGTTCGATCCCGGCGACGAAACCGCGTCTTCATTTTGAATCGGACGCCGTGCGCGTGCGCCCGCCACCCTACTCCCAGACGTCGACCATAGCCTGGCCGACGAAATCGAGATGCGCGGTCATCGCGTGTCTGGCCGTGTCGCTGTCTCTTGAAGCGATGGCCCTGGAGATGCTTGTGTGGTCGCGCAATATCCGTTCCCGCACATCGCTCATGTCGGCCAGGTGCTGGTGGAACCGCTTGTCGATATCATGCGTGCGCATGTTCCAAAGCGCCTCAAGCTGCCCGCGCAGAACCTCATTTGCGCTGGCCTCGGCGATCGTCATGTGAAACGTGCGGTCGTTGCCGGCGCACCACGTCCCCTGCCGCGTCTGCCGGGCCATATCGGCGAGGGCCTTCTCCAGGCGCGCCCGCTGGTATCGATCGACGTTCCTGGCCGCCAGCGCCGCTGCCTCGGGCTCCAGCAGGCGGCGCACCCTCATCACCTCGATCGGCGATGCGCCGTGCTCGCTGATCGCCTCATGGTCCCTGGTGCCCGACACGAAAGCGCCGACGCCGACGCGGACCTCGACCAGTCCCGCAACTTCCAGCGCGATCAGAGCCTCCCTGACGGTTGGCCGCGAAACACCGAAGCTTCGGGCCAGGTCGCGTTCGGACGGCAATTGCGTGCCGCGCCGGAGTTCGCCGGACAGGATCAGGTCGCGGATCTGGTCCGCGATTTGAACGTAAAGCTTACGGTTTGCGACCGCCCGAAGTCTCATCCGGTCCTTGCGAAGCGCTCAATACCCGAAACAGGGCCGTTCGGATTGCCTGCGCAATGACAACATATAACTGGTAAGGCCGCTTGACAACAAGATAGGCGGGCACAATAAATCGCCATAAAGGTGCATGGGGCAACGCTGAAGCCGAACCCCCATGCAGGGCCTCATCGCGCTTCAGGGGACAAGGGTTCGTGCGACTGAAGGTGACAGACACGTCCGTCTTGAACCGGCGGACAAGCAGGCCCGTGCCGCTGACCCGCCTGGGGTTCGGCGGCGCGCCCTTGGGCAATCTTTATCGCAAGGTCGGCGACCAAGAGGCGCAGCAAACGCTTCGGGCGGCCTTCGATGCCGGCATCCGCTATTTCGACACGGCGCCGCAATACGGGCTTGGTCGCTCCGAGGAGCGGTTCGGCGTCGCCATCGAGCGGTTCGGCCGCGGCGCCATCCAGCTTTCGACCAAGATCGGCCGCCTGCTCGTGGATTGCGAACCGCATGAGGTCACGCCCGAGGCCTTTGTCGACGTGCCGCAGAAGCGGATCGTCTTCGACTACACCTATGACGGGGTGATGCGCTCCTACGAGGCCAGCCGGCAAAGGCTCGGGGTCGCCAATGCCGACATTTTGCTGGTCCACGACGTCTGCGCCTTTTCGCAAGGCAGCCAGCAAGCGAGCGAGGCCAAGGTGCGCGAACTGTTCGACGGCGGTGGCTACAGGGCCTTGAGCGAACTGCGCGAGGCCGGCGAGGTTGCCGCCATCGGCGCCGGCGTCAATGAATGGCAGGTCTGCGAGAGGTTGCTCGGGCTTGGCGATTTCGACGGCTTTCTTCTGGCCGGGCGCTATACGCTGCTGGAACAGGAGGCGCTGGAGAGCTTTCTGCCGCTGTGCGAGAAGCGGGACGTCGGCATCATCCTCGGCGGGCCCTACAATTCGGGCATATTGGCGACCGGCGCGGTGCCCGGCGCCAAGTACAATTACGCCGATGCGCCCCAGGACATATTGGACCGCGTGCGCCGGATCGAGGCGGTCTGCTCGGCGCACGATACGCCCTTGATCGCGGCCGCGCTGCAATTCGTGCTCGGCCACCCGAGCGTCAAGACGGTCGTGCCCGGCGCCGCCGATCCGGCCGAAGTGCGCACCAATGTGGCGCTGCTCGAACGCCCGATCCCCGCCGCGCTCTGGTCCGATCTGCGCGGCGAAGGGCTGATCCGGCCGGACGCGCCTGCGCCTGTTGAGGCCGACAGTGCTGCGCGGCATTGACCCGATCCTGTCGCCCGACCTGCTGCATGCCCTGCGGGCGATGGGGCACGGCGACGACATCGTCGTCGCCGACGCCAACTTTCCGGCCGAAAGCGCTCCGCCGAAATGCATCCGCGCCGACGGCTCTTCGGCGAGCGCCTTGCTGCGCGCGATCCTGACGGTCATGCCGCTCGATGGTTTCGTGCCCGATCCGGCGATCGCCATGCAGGTGGTCGGCGATCCGGATGCGGTGCCCGACGCGGTTGCCGACTTCCAGCGTATCATCGACGAAGTCGCCGACAATGCCGCACGGATCCAGACGCTGGAACGGTTCGCCTTCTACGAGCGCACGGCCAAGGCGTTCGCCGTCGTTCAGACCGGCGAACGCAGGCTATATGGCAACATCATCCTCAAGAAGGGCGTCATATCGTGACACGGATCGAGGTCCGCCACACTGCCGGGCTCGTCACCGAAGCGGTTCCCGCACCGGTCGGCTGCACGCTGGCGGGCAGCCATCAACGCCGGCTGGAGACGACGGATGTCCTTGTGGCGGCAAGCCCCTCCGGGCAGTGGGCGGTCGCGGCCGCCGATCGCTGGAAACAGCCGACGACAGAAAGGGTGACGGCCGTGTTTCCTGAATCGCGTGACGTTTCGGCCGCATCGCGCCCGCGGGCGGTTCGATGACGGCCATCACCGGTCTGCGCACCTTCGATCTGCGGTTCCCGACCTCGCAGGCGCTCGACGGTTCGGACGCCATGAACCCAGACCCGGACTATTCGGCCGCCTATGTGGTTCTGGAGACCGACGGCGCCCATGAGGGGCACGGGCTGACCTTCACCATCGGGCGGGGCAACGAGGTGTGCGTTGCGGCGATCGAGGCGCTCGGCGCATTGGTCAAAGGGGTCACGCTCGACTGGATCACGCAGGACATGGGCCGCTTCTGGCGCCATGTCACCGGCGACAGCCAGTTGCGCTGGATCGGCCCGGACAAGGGCGCCATCCATCTTGCCGCCGGCGCCGTCATCAACGCCGCCTGGGACCTGTGGGCCAAGGCGGAAGGCAAGCCCGTCTGGCGACTGGTCGGCGAGATGGGCCCCGAGGCGATCGTCCGGCTGATCGATTTCCGCTACATCACCGACGCGCTGAGGCCGGACGAGGCGCTCGATATTCTGCGCGCGGCCGAGACGGGCAAGGCCGGGCGCATCGCCACCCTCAAGCGCGAGGGCTATCCCTGCTACACCACATCGGCCGGCTGGCTCGGCTATTCGGACGACAAGCTGCGCCGTCTTTGCCGGCAGGCGCGCGAGGCGGGCTTCACCCACACCAAGTTCAAGGTCGGGCACGATCTCGACGATGATATCCGCCGTCTGACCATCGCGCGCCAGGAGCTTGGCGAGGACGCGGCCATCATGATCGACGCAAACCAGGTCTGGGAGGTCGATCAGGCCATCGACTGGGTGCGGAAACTGGCGTTCGCGCGGCCGTTCTTCATCGAGGAGCCGACCAGCCCCGACGATGTTGCCGGTCATCGCGCGATCCGTCAGGGCGTCGCGCCGGTCAAGGTGGCCACCGGCGAGATGTGCCAGAACCGTGTCCTGTTCAAGCAGTTCATCACCGGGGGCGCCATCGATATCGTCCAGATCGACGCCTGCCGCCTGGGCGGGCTGAACGAGGTGCTCGCGGTGCAACTGATGGCGGCCAAATATGGCCTGCCCGTCTGGCCGCACGCAGGCGGCGTGGGCTTGTGCGAATATGTCCAGCATCTGTCGATGATCGACTATGTGGCCATCAGCGGCGAGAAGGACGACCGGCGCATCGAATATGTCGACCATCTGCACGAGCATTTCGTCGATCCTTGCATCGTCGAGGGCGGCGCCTACAGGGTGCCGACCGCGCCGGGGTTCTCGATCCGGATGAAGGACGCCACATTGCGCGATTTCCGGTTCGACCGCCCGTGAACGAGACACGGAGCCTGGTTTTGGGCCGTCATCGAAGGAGGGCCGGCAAGTGAGCGTCACGTTTCGGATCCTGACGCCCGATGCGCAATATTCCGATGATGCCACGGTCGAGCGCCAGACGGGCGGAAAGGACGCGCGCTGGCACGTCTTTCGGGAACGCGGCGATGGCTGGCGCGCCATTCCGGCAGACCTGATCGCGAACGCCGACGCGCTTGTCGTCTGGCACGAGACGGCTATCGACCGGCCGCTCATCGACCGCCTGAAGCGCTGCAAGGTGATCGTGCGGGCGGGCGCCGGCTTCGACCATATCGATCTTCAGGCCGCCGCCCGGGCCGGCATTCCTGTCTGCAACACGCCGGACTATGGCACCAGCGAGGTCGCCGACCATGCGTTGGCGCTTTTGCTG
>NZ_CFIFWG010000003.1:0-45607 GCF_984466335.1 Roseitalea sp.
GCATCAGCGTATAGGTGTCCGAGCCGACCGGGCCCGTGGCGATCGTCAGCACATCGGGCGCGCGGTCGCGGGCGATCCACTGCCAGACCAGCACGAGGGCGACGGCCATAATCAGGACCGTGAGCACGGCCCCCGAGCGGGCAAAGAGCGCGCGCCGCGAGCGCACATTGGGGCGGCCGGGCGCGGCTGTCGCCCCCGTTCGCCGGCTTCGGCGGTCGCCGGACCTGCCTTCGGCCATCGTCGTCGGCCTTCCCGTCAGCGCCTGCGGTCGCGCGCGGCCAGCGTGCGCAGCCGCAACGCGTTCAGGCGAATGAAGCCGGCCGCGTCCTTCTGGTCGTAGGCGCCGCGATCGTCCTCGAAGGTGACCAGCGCGTCGTCATAGAGCGATGCGTCCGACTTGCGGCCGGTGACGATCACATTGCCCTTGTAAAGCTTGAGACGAACGGTTCCCTCTACGCGCGCCTGACTTTCGTCGACCGCCGCCTGCAGCATGCGCCGCTCGGGCGAGAACCACAAACCGTTGTAGATCAGCTCCGCGTAGCGCGGCATCAATTCGTCCTTGAGGTGCGCCGCCCCGCGATCGAGCGTGACGGATTCGATGGCCCGGTGCGCGGCCAGAAGGATGGTACCGCCGGGGGTCTCGTAGACGCCGCGCGACTTCATGCCCACGAAGCGGTTCTCGACGAGGTCGAGCCGGCCGATGCCATTGTCGCGCCCCAGATCGTTGAGCGCGGCGAGAAGGGTCGCCGGGCTCATCGCCGTGCCGTCGAGCGCCACGGCGTCGCCCTTGTCGAAGGTGATCTCGATATCGGTCGGTGTGTCGGGCGCGTCCATCGGGGAGACCGTGCGCATATGGACATATTCCGGCGGTGCCGCCCACGGGTCTTCCAGTACCTTGCCCTCGGAGGAGGAGTGCAGAAGGTTGGCGTCGACGGAGAAGGGCGCTTCGCCCCGCTTGTCCTTGGGCACGGGAATCTGGTGTTTCTCGGCGAAGTCGACCAGATCGGTGCGCGACTTGAAGTCCCAGTCGCGCCAGGGCGCGATCACCTTGATGTCGGGATTGAGCGCGTAGGCGCTCAGCTCGAACCGCACCTGATCGTTGCCCTTGCCGGTGGCTCCGTGCGCGATCGCATCGCCGCCCGTCTCGGCGGCGATCTCGACCAGGCGCTTGGCGATCAGCGGCCGGGCGATCGAGGTGCCGAGCAGGTAGACGCCCTCATAGACCGCATTGGCCCGGAACATGGGAAAGACGAAGTCGCGCACGAACTCCTCGCGCAGATCCTCGATGTAGATCTCGCCGATGCCCAGCATCTGCGCCTTGCGGCGGGCCGGTTCGAGTTCGTCGCCCTGGCCGAGGTCGGCGGTGAAGGTGACGACTTCGGCGCCCAGTTCGGTTTGCAGCCATTTGAGGATGATGGACGTGTCAAGGCCGCCCGAATAGGCCAGCACCACTTTCTTGATGTCGTTGCGTTCGATGGGCATGCGGTTTCCGTCTGCGAGGGTGTTTTGCCGGCGCGCACCATATTGGGTTTCCGCCAGGGCGCAAGGCGGCCCAAGGGCTTTGAGGCAGCGGTCCGGTCCCGCGACCGGCGCGCGGCGTTTCATCGAAGGGGCATTCGGAGATGGCGCGGTGCGGCCCGACGGCAGGAACGGGGTTGCTCCGAAGGCCGAACGGGTCTTGAGTGCCCACGGCCGGCCAGCGGCCCGCGGACATGCCGCCGCGCCGAAGCGATGGAGTGAATGATGACGCAGTTCGTGCCCGATGCGGCGATTCTGGCCCAGTTCGCGCTCGCCGCCGCGATCCTGGCCGTCACGCCGGGCCCGGACATGGCGCTCTATATGGGCCGGGCGATCACCCATTCGCGGATGGTCGGCCTTGCCTGCTTCGCCGGCGCGGTCACCGGCGTCCTGGTCCACACCATGCTGGTCGCGCTCGGCCTTTCGGCTCTGCTGGTGGCCGCGCCAGCCGCCTTCATGGGGCTGAAGATCGTCGGCGCCGCCTATCTGGCGTGGCTGGGCTGGCAGGCGATCCGTCATGGTTCGTCCTTTGCGCCGCGCACGGGCAGTACGGAGCGGGCGGACTCGCTTTGGGGGCACTATCTGACCGGCATCGGCATCAACATCCTCAACCCCAAGGTGGCCCTTTTCTTCCTGACGTTCCTGCCGCAGTTCGTGTCGGCCGCCGATCCGAACGCGTCGGGCAAGCTGGTCTTTCTGGGGATCTTCTTCCTGGTCGTGGCGATCCCGATCATCCTGCCGATGATCGCCGCCGCCGACATGTTCGCCTCGGCGTTGCGGACCCGGCCGCGACTGACCCGCGCGCTCGACTGGATGTTCGCGGGCGTCTTCGGCGCCTTCGCGGTGAAAATCCTGACGGCGCAGACGCGCTGACGCGGGCGGGCGGCATCACGCCCGGTTTGCAAGGGCCGCCGCGCGCTTTATTGCTGTGGCCCTGTCCAAACGGCGATTCGCGGGCGGTGCGCCTTGATCAGGTTCGACAATGTGGGGTTGCGCTACGGGCTGGAGCCGGAGGTCCTGTCCGACGTCTCGTTCCACATTCCGGCGCAATCGTTTCAGTTCCTGACCGGCCCCTCCGGCGCCGGCAAGACCTCGCTGCTGCGGCTTTTGTTCATGTCGCTGCGTCCGACACGGGGCCAGATCACCGTATTCGACCGGGACGTGCTGACGCTCGATCGCGGGGAGCTGCCGCTTCTGCGCCGCCGCATCGGCGTCGTCTTTCAGGATTTTCGCCTGCTCAACCACATGACCATCTTCGAAAATGTCGCGCTCCCGCTCCGGGTGCGCGGCAAGGAGGCCGCAAGCTACCGGCGCGACGTCTCCGAACTGCTCGACTGGGTCGGCCTGGGCGACAAGCTTCACGCGCTGCCCCCGGTCCTTTCGGGGGGCGAGAAGCAGCGTGTGGCGATCGCCCGCGCCCTGATCGACCAGCCCGAGATCCTGCTCGCCGACGAGCCGACCGGCAATGTCGATCCGCCCATGGCGCACCGCCTCTTGCGGTTGTTCATCGAGTTGAACCGTTCCGGCACGGCGGTGGTCATCGCGACCCACGATCTGGGCCTGATGGATCAGGTCGACGCGCGGCGGATGATCCTGTCGAACGGCCAGCTGGAGATGTTCGGATGAGCGCCCGATACCCCGTGCCTGCCGAACACGCCGCCCCGCCCCTGCCGCCTGCGAGCCCGATCGTGCCGCCGGGCAGCATAGCCGGCCAGGCGATGGCGCTGGTCGTTGCGATCATGTCGTTTCTGGCCTGCCTGACGGTGGGCGCGGTCTCTCTGGTGGGCCAGAGCGCGGCCACCTGGCAAAGCCAGATCTCGCGCGAGGCGACCGTGCAGATCAGGCCCGCGCGCGGCTTCGAGATCGAAACGGCGCTGGTCGAGGCGCGGGCGATCGCCGCCAGCTTCGACGGCGTGCGCTCGGCGCGGATCATCGAACCCGAGGAAACGCTCGCGCTGCTCGAACCCTGGCTCGGCAGCGCCCTGGGGCTCGATGCGCTTCCCGTGCCGCGCCTTGTCGTCATCACGATCGACGAGACGGCGCCGCCCGATTTCGCCGCCATGCGCGGGGCGATCGCCGAGGCCATTCCGAACGCCACGCTCGACGATCATCGCGCCTGGGTCGGCCGGCTCGTGGCCATGGCCCGCACGACGACGCTGGCGGGCTTCGCCGTCCTGGCGCTCGTGCTCGCCGCGCTGGTGATGACGGTCGTGTTTGCCACGCGCGGCGCGCTGGCCGGCAATCACGAGGCGATCGAGGTTCTGCATTTCGTGGGCGCAAGGGCCGGCTTCATCGCGCGCCAGTTCGAGCGCCGCTTCCTCATGATCGGGCTGGTCGGCGCGACCGCCGGCGGCGCGCTGGCCGTGCTCGCCTTCGTTGCGGCGGGCCTGTGGGCGGGTCGCAATCTGACCAGCGCCGAGAGCGAGCAATTGTCGGCCTTCTTCGGCGATTTCGCGATCGGGCCGCCGGTCTATCTGGGCGTGGTCCTGGTGATCGGGCTGGTCGGCGTGCTGACCATGGTGACGACGCGAATCACCGTGCTGCGCCTTCTGTTCGAGATCGACGAGAAGCGCGCCGATCCCTCGCTGTGATCCCCGGCGGCACCAAGCCGGCGCCGTCTACGGCGCTCTGCCGCCGGAAGGCGCATGCCCGACCTATCAAGCGCCAAGATTGGGCGCTATCAATCGCCGGATGACACGCCAAGCCGATCGCACCGCCCATGCCGGCACGTCTCCGGGCCACCGTGGCCCGGCGGTCCGGCTCGGCATGGCGCTGTCGTTCGTGCTGATCGCGGCGGCAGCCTTTCTGGTCACCGGCTTTGCCGGCTTCGTTGCGCAGGTGGCGAGCCAGGCACGCACGGTGGGCGGGGCGGCGTCGGCCGACGGCATCGTCGTTTTGACGGGCGGGCGGGCCAGGCTCGACGCCGCGGTGACGCTGCTGCGTGACGGCCGCGGCGAGCGGCTGCTCGTCAGCGGCGTGCATGCCGAACTCGGCGAAGGCGCGCTGCGGCGCGCGCTGGGCGTCAGCGCGGGCCTTTACGCCTGCTGCATCGACATCGATCGCGACGCGCTCGATACGGCCGGCAATGCGCGCGGCAGCGCCGCCTGGGCCGAGCGCAACGGCTATGCGAGCCTGATCGTCGTCACCAACGACTATCACGTGCCGCGCGCAATGCTTGAAATGCGCCGCGCCATGCCCGATCGCGCGTTGACGGCCCATCCGGTGATCAGCGCCAAGCCGAAGGCGGCGAGCCTGGACACAGCGTTCGACCGCTACCGCGTGCTGGCGGGCGAATACGGCAAATATCTGATCGCCCAGGCCCGGAGCCTTTCCAATTAGGGTCCGGTCGCGATAAGGGAGCCTCCGCTTGCCGGGGCGATCCCGGTTCCGCAAGGTTCAGCCCGTGCTCGTTCTCCGGTCGCTTCTGTTCAACCTGGCCTTCTACGCCAACAATGTCGTCCAGATGATCGTCTGGACGCCGTTCTATTTCTTCGGCCCGCGCCGCTTCGCCTGGCGGATCGTACGGTTCTGGTCGCGTTCGCACCTGTGGCTGATGAAGGTCATCGCGGGCACGGACCATCTGGTGCGCGGCACCGACAAGCTCCCGCAAGGGGGCTGTATCATCGCCCCCAAGCACCAGTCGGCATGGGACACGATCGCCTTCCTGCCCTGGTGGCCAGACCCGATCTACATTCTGAAGAGGGAGTTGATGTGGGTGCCGCTGTTCGGGTGGTACATCGCGCGCATGAAGATGATCGCCATCGACCGCGGCAATCGCGAGCAGGCGATCAAGGCGATCAATACCGGCGCCCAGGTGGCCGTCGCCGAGGGCCGTCAGATCATCATCTACCCCGAGGGCACACGCCGTCCGCCCGGCGCCGAACCGGCCTACAAGACCGGCATCGTCCATCTGTATGAGAGGCTGAACGTGCCGGTGGTGCCGATCGCCCATGTGGCGGGCCTTTACTGGCCGCGCCGCCGGTTCCTGCGCCATCCCGGCCTGATCGAGGTGGAGGTGCTGGACCCGATCGAGCCGGGCCTGTCGCGCGCCGACTTCATGGCGGAGCTGGAGCGCCGCACCGAGCGGGCCTGCGACCGCCTCCTGCTGCGCGCCGCCGAAAGCCCCGATGCACCGCCATTGCCGCCCGAGGCCGCCGCGCGCCTGGCCGTTCTGCGTGCCGGCGGGGGCGTTACGCCGGACGCCGCGTGATGCCGGCGGCGACCGCCTCCAGCCAGCGGTCGCGAATGCCCAGCCCGTGCAGGTGCGCGACGGTGTTCAGAACATAATCCTCGTTCGGGCCGGCCCGGCCGACCGCGCCGCATACGCGCTCCACCGCCGTCTGCACGCTCAGGCGGCCGGCATATTGTTCATGGTTCCGGTCCACGACATAGGTGACCGCCTCGGTCGCCTGGCCGTCGGACAGCACGATGCGGCTGCGCCGCTCCTTGTATACATGGGTGATCAGTTCGCGCGCGCGCAGATAGGCCATCACCCCGGTCTCGTCCGCCGGATCGACGCGGAAGGCGACGCCGACGCAGGCGCCGCCGCGATCGAGGCCCATGACGAGGCCGGGCCGGGCGCGCGTGCCGCGATGCTCGAACGAATGGATGCACAGGCTGCGGTGGAAACCGGACAGCCGCGCCCGGCGGCGCTCGACGAAGGCGAAGCCCGGGCGCCACATCAATGACGCATAGCCGAATATCCACAATTGGTTCATAAGCGCCAAACCCGGAAGGAAGGGTGAGCTAGCATGACCGAGCCGACAAAAAAACCGTCCCAAAAACCGTCCCAAAAACCGTCCTACGACGCCGCAAGGCGCATCCGCCGGCTGATGATCGCGGTGGTTGCCGCCGTCGCCGTCTATTCCGCCGGCTGGTTCTGGGCGGCGGGGCGGGTCGGCGCGGCGGTCGACGACATCGAGGCCGGCAATGGCGGTGCCATCGCCTGGTCCTGTCCGGGCCAGTCCGTGCGCGGATTTCCGCTGCGCATCGGCGTTTATTGCGACAGGCTTGAAATGGCCTTGTCCGACGGACGGTACGCCGTGTCCGGCGGCGCTGTCCGCTCCTCGGCGGTGGTCCACAGCCCGCGCCGGATCGTCGCCGCGTTCGAGGCGCCGGTCGTCGTGCGCGATAGGGCGGCCGGCAGGCGCTACGCGCTCGACTGGCAACGGGCGCGGTCCAACCTGGTCACCGCGCCCACCGCCGCGCGCATGGCCGGGTTCGAAGCCGAGCGCGCAACGCTCGCCATGGACGGGCTCGGGACCATCGCGGCGGCCGATCGCCTCGGCATCTATCTGCGCGAGCGGGGGGGCGCGCTCGACATCGCGGTCAGGCCCCGCGGCCTTTCGGTCGATCCGGCGCTGACGCTCGGCCGGCGCCTGCCGGCGGTCGGCCTCGACATCGATGTCCGGCTGGAAGACTGGAAGGCGAACTGGTCCGGGACGCCGGCGCGCGGCGGCGGGATCGTCAACCGGCTGGCGCTTCTTCTGACCGACGATCGGGGCATCATCGTCCAAGGCCCGTTCTCGCTGTCGCCGGAGGGCCGGATCAGCGGCGAATTCGACGTGCGCATCGTCGACGTGTCCGGCACGATCGAAACGGTCCGCGCCGCCTTTCCCTTGCTTGCGCCGCAATTGGAGGCGCTGGCCGCCGCGACCTCCCGGCAGGAGGGTCAGCCAGAGGACGAACTGTCCCTGTCGCTGACCGTGCGCGAGGGCCGCGTGTTCGCCGGCATCGTCCCGCTCGGGCGCATTCCGCCCCTGCCTGCGGGCGGTCCGTTCGGCCTATGAGCCGCCGCGCCGCGCCGCCTGGCGCCCGAAATCGGGCACCCCGACATCCTGGCCGGCCTCGATGATCGACGTGCGGATCGCGCGGGTGCGGGCGAACAGGTCGAACAGCTTGTCGCCGTCTTCCCAGCGGATCGCCCGCTGCATCGAGGCGAGGTCCTCGGAGAAGCGCGCCAGCATCTCCAGGATCGCCTCCTTGTTGTGCAGGCACACGTCGCGCCACATGGTCGGGTCGGACGCAGCCAGGCGCGTGAAGTCGCGAAAGCCCGAAGCGGAATATTTGATCACCTCCGATTCGGTGACGGCCTCAAGGTCGGACGCGGTTCCGACAATGTTGTAGCTGATCAGTTGCGGCAGGTGCGAGACCACCGCCAGAACCCGGTCGTGATGGTCCGGGTCCATCTCGTCGACGTCCGAGCCGCAGGCGCGCCAGAACGCCTTGAGGCGTTCGAGCGCATCGGGATCGGTTCCCGGCAACGGCGTCAGGATGCACCAGCGATCCTCGAACAGGGACGCAAAGCCGGCGTCGGGGCCGGAATATTCGGTGCCGGCGATCGGATGGCCGGGGATGAAATGCACGCCTTCGGGCATATGGGGCGCCATCTGGTCGATCACCGAGCGCTTGGTCGAGCCGACATCGGTGACGATCGCGCCGGGCTTGAGCGCGCCGCCGACCGCTTCGGCGACCGCGCCGGACGCGCCCACCGGAACCGAGACGATGACGAGATCGGCGTCGCGCGCCGCTTCGGTGGGGTCGTGCGCATAGCTGTCGCCAAGGCCCAGTTCCTCGGCACGCGCGAGCGTTTCGGCGCTGCGCGTCGAGACGGCGACATGGCCGGCCAGCCCCTGGCGGCGGACGACACGCGCCAGCGACGAGCCGATCAGGCCGATCCCGACCAGGGCGATGCGGCCGAACATGGGCGTCCGCTCGCTCATCGGCGCATGAAGGCGGCCAGCGCTTCGATGACGCCCTCGTTGGCCGCGTCCGTGCCGATCGTCATGCGCAGCGCGTTCGGCAGGCCGTAGGGCGCGACCTGGCGCAGCACGAAGCCGCGCGCGACCAGATGGCGGTCGGCGGCGGCGGCGGACCTCGCCCCGTCGCCGTCGGGAAAGTGAATCAGCACGAAATTGCCGACCGAGGGCGTGACTTCGAGGCCAAGCGCCGTGAGGGCTTCGGTCAGGCGCGGCAGCCATGCGTCATTGTGCGCGATGGCCCTGTCGACATGGGCGCGGTCGCGGATCGCGGCGGCGGCGGCGGCGATCGCCGGCGCGTTGACGTTGAACGGGCCGCGCACGCGGTTGAGCGCGTCGACCACTTCGGCCGGCCCGTACAGCCAGCCGATGCGCAGCGCGGCCAGACCGTGGATCTTGGAAAATGTCCGGGTCATGACGACGTTGCGGTTGGCCGAGACCAGTTCGATGCCCGAGGCGTAATCGTTGCGACGGACATATTCGGCATAGGCCGCATCGAGCACCAGCAGCACGCGCGGCGGCAGGCCGGCATGCAGCCGGCGCACCTCGGCGTCGGTCATATAGGTGCCGGTCGGGTTGTTCGGATTGGCCAGAAAGACGATCCTGGTCCGTTCGGTGACGGCATCGAGGATCGCCTCGACATCGGCGCGGTGGTCGGTCTCGGGCGCGACGACCGGCGTGCCGCCGGCGGCGAGAATTTGGATCCTGTAGACGAGGAATCCATGCTCGGTGAAGATGCCTTCGTCGCCGGGGCCCAGATAGGTGGATGCGAGCAGCCCGAGCAGTTCGTCCGATCCGTTCGAGCAGACGATGTTGTCGGGGTTCAGGCCGTGGACCTCCGCAATGGCTTGGCGCAGGGCGTGCGCCGAGCCGTCCGGATAGGCGTCCAGCCGGCCGACGGCCGCCTTGCAAGCCTCGATCGCCGCCGGGCTCGGCCCGATCGGGGTTTCGTTGGACGACAGCTTATGCAGCCTGACGCCCGGCGGCGCCTTGTCGCGGCCGGGCACGTAGGCGGCGATCTCCATCACACCGGCGTTGGGCGCGGGCGCGGTCGTGGCAGGCGTGGTCATCTGTCGACGTCCTCGTCTTGCGATGGCGCGAAATAGCCCCCGGCGGCACGGATGTCGAGTAGGCCCTGCGGCGCGGTTCCGCCCGCCGGAATCGCGATCAGGGCGCGGCCGTTCCCGACGCCGGGATGGACGACATGGCCGCCGGTCCAGCCGGCAAGCGCGCCTTCCGCCTCTTCGAGGCCCGTATAGAGCCTGACATCGAACGGGACGGGGTCGGACAGGGGCGGGGCGAGCACGAAGGCATCCGTCGTCTCGAAGGGCGAACCGGTCACCGGCAGGCGCGCCATCACCGAAAGGCCCGCGGCCGCATCGATGTCGCGCCACCACTCGCCCGCATCGCGCAACGGCACGACCGCCAACGCGTTCCGTTCCGCGCTTGCCGCGGCCATGGCGCTTGCGGCATCGGCGTGCGGCACCAGTTCGACGGTGAAGCCGAAATGGTAGCGCGCCATGTCGCGCAGGACGCAAGGGGACGGACCCTGCGCCAGATGAACCCGATAGGGCGCCTGCATGTGGGTGAAGGTCGAGATGATCTCGCGCCAGACATGCACGATCATCGACAAGGGCACCGAGCCCGCGTGCCGGCCGGCCATGACCTTCATCATCTGCGCCTCGCGGCCGGGCCGGAAGGCGGCGCCGCGCGCCCGGTCGGCGCCCTTGATGCGGATCAGTTCGTCGATCACGCCCGCGCGCTGCATCAGCAGCGCGTGCATCGATTCGTCGATCGCGTCGATCTTGGCGCGCAGTTCCGTCAGGCGCTGCGGGTTGGGGGGCGTTTCGGCCATGGCGTGATCACTCGGGCGTGTCGCCTCGTCATAGGCGCATGGACGTGCGAATGCAAAGTCGCCGCCCGCTCGCCGGCGCGCGCCCCGCGACCGTACCCTGGGGCGCGAGCGCGGGTACGAAGACGCGTCGCGACTGGCGTTCGGCGACAGGCAGGCCCTGATAGAGGCGCTTTTGCGCCTCGACGACGATCACGCCGCCGAACAGGGGCCACAGGCGCAGCCCCCATTCCTCAAGCCGCGACGACAGGCGCAACGACAAAAGGCGCCGCGAAGGCGGAAAGAACAGCGCCTCGGTCTCCGACGTCATGGTGAAATTGGTCTCCCGGAGGAGCTTGATGAGCTGGCCGCGCGAAAACGGCCGGCCATTGCCGAACGGGGTGTGTTCGATGCGCGCCCACACGCCACGGCGGTTGGGCACGACGATGACGAGCCGGCCGTTGGGGGCGAGCACGCGCCAAAGCTCCATCAGGGTTTCGCGCGGGTTTTCGGCGAATTCGAGCGCGTGCACGAGCAGCAGCCGGTCCACCGAGGAATCGGGCAGGGGAAGCTCTTCGTCGAACACGAGCGCGGTGCGTGACGGGCCGGTGCGCGGCCAGCGCGCGGCGCCCTGCGCGGCGGGCACCAGGCACAGCGTGCGCTCGGTGTCGGGCTCGAACCGGTCGAGCCATGGTCGCGCATGGCCCAGCCCGACCAGCCGTTCGTTGGGCAGCGGGTGCCAGATCCGGGACAGGGCAAGGCCGATCGCGCCGCGGGCGCGCTTGCCGAGCGCGGAATGGTAGAAGGCGCGCAGTTCGACAATGTCGGTGTGCATCGGAGACGCCCTATGGTTGACGCGGCGCCACAAAACCGCATTTGTGCGCCAAGGGCAATGCGGTGCGGGAGTGCGGGCCGATGATCGAGATCGAACAGTTCCCTTGCCGGTCGGACAATTTCGGCGTGCTCGTGCACGATGCCGGAAGCGGACGCACGGTCGCCATCGACGCGCCCGAGGCGGCGGCCGTCGAAGCGGCGCTGCGACGGCGCCGCTGGCGCCTGACCGACATTCTGGTCACACACAAGCATCTCGACCATATAGAGGGGCTCGGGGCGCTCAGGGACGCCCATGGCTGCACGGTCGCGGGGCCGAAGGCGGAAGCCGACGCGATCGGACTGCTGGACGAGACGCTTGTCGAAGGCGCCGCCTATAGCGCCGGCGGGCTCGCCTTCGAAGTGATCGAAACGCCGGGGCACACGCTGGGGCAGATCAACTATCACTGCCCGGCCGCAAGGGCCCTTTTTGCCGGCGACACGCTGTTTTCGATGGGGTGCGGGCGCCTGTTCGAGGGAAGTGCCGCCGACATGCACGCCTCGCTCGCAAAGCTCGGGCGCCTGCCGGGCGATACGCTGCTCTATTGCGGCCACGAATACACCAAGGCGAACGCCGCGTTCGCGCTTTCGGTCGATCCGGGCAATGCCGCGCTCGCCGCGCGCGCGGCCGAGGTGGACGCGCTGCGCGCCGACGGCAAGCCGACGCTGCCGGTCCCGCTCGCGCGCGAGTTTAAGACCAACCCGTTCCTGCGTACGAACGATCCGGCGATCCGTGCCCGCCTGGGCATGGAAGACGCGGACGATGTCGCCGTCTTCGCCGAACTGCGTGCCCGCAAGGACCGGTTCTGAGGTCGTCAGAAGGCACGCAGTATCGGCGCCCGCGCGGCGATGCGAGGGCCGCCCGGATCGCCGGGCGCGTTCAAGGCCGGGCCCGCAGGGCCGGCAGCGCGGCCAGGAACGCGCCGGCCGTGATCAGCGCGCAGGCGGCGAGCACGGCCCAGCCCGCCTCGGCGCGTCCGGCGGCGATCAGGATGAGCGTTGAGAGCAGCGGAGCCGCATAGCTCGACGTGCCGACGAGCTGGATATCGCCATGTTTGACGCCATGGTCCCACACATAAAAGGCGGCGCCCACCGGCAGCAGGCCAAGGCCGATCACCGCGGCCCATTGCAGGCCCGACAGCGGCCAGACCACGTGTCCAGCTTCGAACAGCAGGACGCACAGGGCCGACAGAGCGGTCGCCACCGCGCAAAAGCCGATCACCGCCGACGTCGGGACGGTGGCGAACCGGCGTGCCAGCAGAGAATAGGACGACCATGTGAAGGCGGCCGCCAGCGCCAGCGCATAGCCCTGCGCATGGGCCGGATCGATCACCGGCCCCTGGCCGCGCGTGACGATCAATGCCGCGCCGGCAAAGCCGCACAATGCGCCCAGCACGTGCGGACGGCGCAGCTTCTCGCCGGGCAACAGCGCGCTGCCGACGACGATCAGGAGCGGCCACAGATAGGCGACCAGGCTCGCCTCGACGGCCGGCGCGTTCTTGAGCGCGGCGAAATAGAGCGCATGATAGCCGAACAGGCCCAGCGCGCCGAGCAGCCAGGCGAACCCTTCGCCGCCCGCCGGCCGCAGGGAGGGCCGGTCGCCATGGCAGGCCCACCAGACAAGACCGACGAGCGTGCCGATGGCAAAGCCGAGCGTGGCCGTCTGGAACGGCGGCATGGCCCCGGTCGCATCGGTCAGAAGCGCCAGAAACGCCCACATGATCACGGCGGCAAAGCCGGCAAGCGTTGCGCGGTTGCGCCGCCGCGCGGTCGCCCGACCGGTGTGGATGCTGGTCGCCATGGTCGCCCTTTCGGGCCGGCCGCTCAGTTTGTCAATTGCTCGAAACGGATGGCGGTGACGTGGACCGTGATGCCCTCATAGGTAAGGCGCGCCTTGACGGGGGCGAACAGGCCCGTTTGGCCGACCGGGGCGAAGCTGATCTCGATCCGCCCATCGTCGCGCATCGCATTGATCTCGCGCTTGGAGCTGTTGAAGCCGGCGATCGGCACGAACCGGGCGCGACAGGTGACGGCATCGCCCCTGTAGCCCCGGGCGGAAAAGGGGATCGTGCGCAGGTGGCTGAGCCTGAGGTCGGCGCGCAGCGCGCCGGAAAAGGTGCGGATCGTGCGGCGGCACACCGCGCCCATGGAGCGCGCCGGCACGAGCATGGCGCCGATCGGGTCGAGCACATCGACGAGCTGGGCGCCCGGCACGTCGATCCAGTCCTCATCGCGGGTGACGGCCGGCCGGTTGCTGACCTCGGTCACGCGGCCGCCGGAGAAGGCGATGACGGTCTTCTTGTCCCTGCCGCCGTCGGTATAGCGCACCTTGAAGCTCAGCGGGGCGACCGCGCCCTCGTCGATCCTGCCCGTGGCGGTCACGGTGCCGCTGGTCGTGGTGAACAGGCGTGCGATGCCGCGGGCGCGCATGGACCCGTTCACGGTGTAGCTCGACCCGTCGATGACCGATTCGAAACGGGTCGAGGCGATGCGGAGCCCGAAGGCGGAGATCATATATTCGGAACGGTAGCCGTTCGCTTCGGCCGGTGTCGCGATGGCGGCGGCGAGGAGCGCGGCCGATGCGGCCAGGATGGCGCGTCGCATGGATGTCGTCCTGATCAAATCGTCCCCTTCTCCGGGTAGACGGCAAATGGGCCGTTTGTGTGGAGCGTCCGGCGCGGCGCGGCCGACCGGGCATCGACCCGCACCATTGACGCGGTGGCGCGCAGTCACTATAGAGCGGCGACTTTTCCGCAATGCGCCAGGTCCATTGCCGAGTCCGGGGTTCCGGTTTGGCCACGATGGTTCGCTCGCGCCGGCGGAGCGAACCCGATCGAACACGCTTGAAGGTGAACGCCATGTCGCGCGCATGCGAACTGACCAACAAGGCGGTCATGGCCGGCAACAATGTCAGCCACGCCAACAACAAGACCCGGCGCCGTTTCCTGCCCAATCTGTGCCAGGTGACGCTGATGAGCGAAACGCTGGGCGAGAAGTTCCGGCTGCGCGTTTCGGCCTCGGCGCTGCGCTCGGTCGAGCATCGTGGCGGCCTCGACGCCTATCTGGCCAAGGCCAAGGCCACCGAACTGTCGCAGCGCGCGCGCCTGATCAAGCGCCGCATCGCCCAGAAACAGGCCGAAGCCGCCGGGGCTTGATCCCGATTTCGCCGCCGGCCCGGAAACGGGTCGGTCCGATTGCAACTGGTGGCATCACCCAGGATAAAAAAATGCACTCCCTTCCGCTCGTTCCGACCCTCGGTTTCATCGCCGCCATGTGCGCGGTGGTGGCCGCGTCCAACTATCTCGTCCAGTTCCCCGTTCAGGCGACCCTCGGCGGCGTCAACCTCGCCGATCTGCTGACCTGGGGCGCCTTCACATATCCGGTGGCGTTCCTCGTCACGGACCTGACGAACCGGCGTTTCGGCCCGCAGGTGGCCCGCACCGTGGTGCTCGCCGGCTTCGCGCTGGCCGTGGTGCTGTCGGTCTTTCTGGCCACGCCCCGCATCGCGATCGCCTCGGGCACCGCCTTCCTGACCGCGCAACTGCTCGATGTCGCCATCTTCAACCGGCTGCGCGAACAGCGATGGTGGCAGGCGCCGCTGATCTCGTCGGTGATCGGCTCCCTGGTCGACACGGCCCTGTTCTTCTCGATCGCCTTTGCGCCCGCTTTCGGCCTGATCGATACGGGGCTCGGCATGGAGGACGGCTCGCTCGGCTTTGCCGTGCCGTTCCTGGGGGTCGGCGGGCAGACGCCGCTCTGGGTCTCGCTGGCCGCCGGCGACCTGCTGGTCAAGCTGGCCGTGGGGCTCGCCATGCTGGTGCCCTACGGTCTCCTTCTGGGTGCTACCCGTCCGCCGCGGCCGGTTGCGGGCTGACGTCCGGTCCGACAAGCCTGAACTCGATCAGAAGGCTGCGTTGCAGCAGCGAGTGGTTGTCGTCGGAGACGATGGTCAGGCGCGGCACGCCGTCCGGGTCGGCCGTGACCGCCAGCCCTTCCATATTGTCGATCTGATAGCGCAGATCGGCTTCCAGCAGCGTCGGGCCATCGACGGTCGCGCCCTCGCGAATGTCCGCATCGTCGATGCGCCGCAGGCGCATGCCGATTCCGTCCCGAACGTTGAAGCGCCTTTCGAGGACGATCAGGTCGCCGTTGGGCAGCGCGTCGACATCGGTGACGTGGAACCCGCCGCTCCTGCGGACCGAAAACTCGAACGCCTCGCCTTCTTTCGGCGCAACGAACGCCATGATGTCGCCGGCCGCATCGAGGCTGTACTCGCTGATGCCGATCAGGGCGCCCGCAAGCGGACCGTTCGGCGCGCCGATGGCGATCCCCTCGAAGCCGCGATTGGGGCGCAGTTCGCGCGCCGGCACGGGCGGATGGTCAGCGCCCTGCCAGACCGGCGCGCCGTTCGCGCGCCGCCGGTAGCGGACGATGCGATGGGCGCGCTCGAAGGAGACGAGCACCGTGTCGCCGCTGGCGGCGATGCCCTCGGCGTCGGCGAACCATTTGCCGGCGAAGGGCAGGCCGTCGCGGCCGGCGATCCGCGTCATCTCAAGGCCGGCGACGCCGACCGGCCGCCGCGCACCGTCGCGTTCGACCGTGCCCGTCAGCCAGAAGCCGGTATCGGTCACGGCGATGAAACCCGCCTGCCCGTCGGTGAAGCGCAAGCCCGAAAGGGCGCCGAAATGCGGCGAGGCGGCCTTCATCTCCAGGCCGCCGGCGAACTCCAGTTCGCCGAAGCGCGCCTGATCCGAGCCGATGCGAAAGCGCGCAATGGGGTGTATGCGCGCCTTTATGCGATATGTCCCGGCCTCCTCGGCGCCGGCGGTCGGGGTGCCGGCCGGCGGTGTGGCGCAGAACATGGCGGCGGCCAGGGCGAGCGCCCTTGCGCGCGGCCGCACTCAGCCCGCCCGCCTGCGGCGCGCCGGTCCCCGGCCGGCCGGGCGGCCGCCTTCGTCCTCGAACAGCGCGGCCAATTGCTCGGTCATGGCGCCGGCCAGTTCCTCGGCGTCCACGATCGTCACCGCGCGGCGATAATAGCGCGTGACGTCGTGGCCGATGCCGATGGCGAGCAGCTCCACGCCGGAACGTGTCTCGATCTCCTCGATCACCGCGCGCAGGTGGCGTTCGAGATAGTTGCCCGGATTGACCGACAGCGTCGAATCGTCGACCGGCGCGCCATCGGAGATCATCATCAGGATCCTGCGCTGCTCTGGGCGGGCGGCCAGGCGCCTGTAGGCCCAGGCGAGCGCCTCGCCGTCGATGTTCTCCTTGAGCAGGCCCTCGCGCATCATCAGGCCGAGATTGCGCCGCGACCGGCGCCAGGGCGCGTCGGCGCTCTTGTAGATGATGTGGCGCAGATCGTTGAGCCGCCCCGGCTCGGCCGGCTTGCCGCGCTTGAGCCAGGCTTCGCGCGCCTGACCGCCCTTCCATGCGCGGGTGGTGAAACCGAGGATCTCGACCTTCACGCCGCACCGTTCGAGCGTGCGCGCCAGAATGTCGGCGCAAGTGGCGGCGACAGAGATGGGCCGGCCCCGCATCGAGCCGGAATTGTCGATCAGCAGGGTGACGACGGTGTCCCTGAAATTGGTGTCCCGCTCGCGCTTGAAGGTCAGCGCGCCGAAGCCGCCCTTCATCTCCTCGACGACGACGCGCGGCAGGCGCGCCGGATCGAGAAACCCCTCTTCGAGGTCGAAGTCCCAGGAGCGGCTCTGCTGCGCCATCAGGCGCCGTTGCAGACGGTTGGCGAGCCGCCCCACCACGCCCTGGAGATTTGCGAGCTGCTTGTCCAGATAGGCGCGGAGCCGCTCAAGCTCGACCTCGTCGCACAGATCCTCGGCGGCGACCGTCTCGTCGAACTCGGCGGTGAACACCTGATAGTCGATGCCCGACAGGATGTCCTCAAAGCGCGGGTCGGGCCGCTCGACATCGCCAGGCTCCTCGGCATCGAGATCGAAATCCTCGTCCATCTCGTCGCTGGCCGCGTCGGCGGCCTCCATCTCGCCGGCCTCGGCCTGCTGGCTTTCGGCGGGCGCCTCGTCCTCCTCGGCGTTTTCCTCACCCGATTGCTGGTCGTCGAGGCCGCCCTCCTCGTCCTGATCGTCCTGCTCGGGTGGCTCCTGGTCCTCGCCGTCATCCTCGCCGGCGTCGTCCGGGCCTTCGCCCTCATAGTCCTCGGCCATCTCCATGGCCGCCAGCATGTGGCGCACGGTGCGGGCGAAAGCGTCCTGATCCTCAAGATTGGCGGCGAGCGCCTCAAGATCGCCGCCGGCCTTGTCGGTGATCCAGTCGCGCCAGAGATCGGCGACGGCGCTGGCCGCTTCCGGCGTCGGCCGTCCGGTGAGCTTTTCGCGCACGATCAGCGCCACCGCCTCTTCCAGCGGCGCCTTATCGCGCTCGGTGACGGCCGACAGATTGTTGCGCGTGAAGCGGTCTTCGAGCATCGCCGACAGATTGTCGCCGACACCGGCCATGCGCCGCGCGCCGAGCGATTCGCAGCGCGCCTGTTCGACCGCATCGTACACCGCGCGGGCCTGATCGCCGTCCGGCGCGATGGCCCGATGCACGCCGTTGTCATGGCAGGCCGAGCGCAGGGCGATCGAATCGCCCATGCCGCGCGTGATCATGACATCGTTGCGGGTGACCCGCTTGGGCAGGTCGGTCAGTCGCGCATGCTTGCCGGCAAAGGCCGGCCGGTCGTTGGAAAAGACGACCTCAAGCTCCGGTTCGCCTGATATCGCCCGCATGCAACTCGACACCGCCCGCTTGAACGGCTCGGTGTCGGCGGGCTTGTGGGAGCGCTTGCGCGCATTGTCTCCGAGGGTGGCCATGGTTCGCCGCGGCTAGCTCAACGCGACATTCGCCGCCGATTCCTTCAGTTCCTCGCCGAAGCAGCGCTGGTAGAACTCGGCCACCAGCGTGCGCTCCAGATCGTCGCACTTGTTCAGGAAGGTCAGGCGGAAGGCCATCGCCAGATCGCCGAAAATCTCGGCGTTCTCCGCCCAGGTGATCACCGTGCGCGGGCTCATCACGGTCGAAAGGTCGCCATTGATGAAGGCCTGCCGCGTCAGGTCGGCGAGGCGCACCATGGCGCCCGCCGTCTCGCGGCCCTCTCGCGTCTGATAGTGCTTGGCCTTGGCCAGGACGATCTCGACCTCGTTGTCATGCGGCAGATAGTTGAGCGTGGTGACGATCGACCAGCGGTCCATCTGCGCCTGGTTGATCTGCTGGGTGCCGTGATAGAGCCCTGTCGTATCGCCCAGGCCGACCGTGTTGGCGGTGGCGAACAGGCGGAAGGCGGGGTGCGGCCGGATGACGCGGCTCTGGTCGAGCAGCGTCAGACGGCCCGAGGATTCAAGCACGCGCTGGATGACGAACATCACGTCCGGACGGCCGGCGTCATATTCGTCGAAGACGAGCGCGACATTGTGCTGATAGGCCCAGGGCAGGATGCCGTCGCGGAACTCGGTGACCTGCTTGCCCTCGCGCACGACGATGGCGTCCTTTCCGACCAGGTCGATCCGGGAGATATGGCTGTCCAGGTTGACGCGGACGGCCGGCCAGTTGAGCCTTGCGGCGACCTGCTCGATATGGGTCGACTTGCCGGTGCCGTGATAGCCCGAGACCATCACGCGGCGATTGTGGGCGAACCCGGCCAGGATCGCCAGCGTCGTCGCCCGGTCGAAAATATAGTCGCGATCGATCTCCGGCACGTGCGAGGCGACGGCCGAAAAAGCCGGCACGGCCATGTCGACGTCGAGACCGAAGGTCTCGCGCACGTCGACGGTGGTGTCGGGCATGTCGGCAATGTCGAGGTCGATCTTGTTCATGGGTCATTCCTGGCGCGGCGCCGGGTCGCCGGGCTTCACGGTCACAGTCGGAGGCGGGCTAGCACAGCCCCGCGGTCTTTAACAGTTGATATGCCTGGATGACGTCGCGGAACCGCTCCTCGGAGGTGCGGTCACCGCCATTGGCGTCGGGATGGTGCTTCTTGACCAGCTCCTTGTAGCGGGTCTTGATGTCGTCGGAGTTCGCCTCGTCCTTGAGCCCGAGCGTGCGCATGGCCTTGGACTCAAGCGGCTTGAGCCGGCGAACCGGGGCGGCGTTGCGCGCGTTCGCCCATGCGTCCGGGTCGCGCATGCGCATGGCCTTGGCCGACCCCGACTTGAGATCGGAGAAGACGGGCGCGGCCGTCGTCCTGGCGTTCGCCGTGCCCATCTTCCAGGTTGGCCGGTTGCCGGTCATCGAGTCCTTCTGGAAGCGGGCGATGTCCTCGTCCGAAAGGCCCGAGAAATAGTTGTAGTTCTTGTTGTATTCGCGCACATGGTCGAGGCAGAACCACAGATATTCGCCCTCGCGGTTGCGGCCCGCCGGCGCCTTGTGGCGGCCCGGATTTTCGCAGCCGGCCCATTGGCAGCGGTTGCGCGCCTCCTCCTCGGCCTGGCGCTTCTTGCCGCCCGGCTTGATGCGGATCGAATCGAAATATTTCGAACTGGTTTTCATGCGAAGCGATTATGGGGCCGGAGCCCGGACAAACAAGGATTGACACGAGGGATGCGCGCGGTAGGGCGGATGCAGGGGCGCGGAAAACCACGCACCCGTTTACCGGTCCTGACGGCGCGTGACAAGCGGGAGATAGCCATTGACGGGTTCCATTGAAAGCGCGATGCGCGACAGGTTGACGGCGGCTTTCGCCCCCCAGCGGCTCGAAGTGATCAATGAGAGCCACCTGCATGCCGGCCATCAGGGCGGCGCGGTGGACGGCACGGGCGAAACCCATTTTCGCGTGCGCATCGTCTCTGCGGCCTTCGAGGGCATGGCGCGGCTCGCGCGCCACAGGGCGGTCAACGCGGCGCTGTCGGCAGAACTGGCCGCAGGCGTGCATGCGCTGGCGATCGAGCCGGCCGCGCCGGGCGAGCCGGTGCGCTGGTAGGGCTAGAGTGTCCGGCGGGAGTGCCGGTTCATTCGCGGCGCAGGATCCGGTCGGTCAGGAAACTGCCAACCCGGCTGGCCCGATGGGCATCCATAACCGCCTGCCTGTCATAGGTGGTGTGCAGCCAGTCGCGGAACGCGATGCCGCTTTGCCGGTGCGCGCGCGCATAGTCTTCGATGAAGCGGTCGAGCACGCCGGTCTTGGCGTGCCTTACGTGCAGATAGCGCAGCGAGAGCTGCCGCGCCGCCGCCTCTGGCGGCCGGCCGGCCCAGAGCATGTAGAGAGCCGCGCCCAGCCCGGCCCTGTCGGCACCGGACTTGCAATGCATAAGGAGCGGCTTGTCGGCGGTCTCGAACAGCGCGAACAGGGCTTCCACTTCTTCGGGCGTCGGCGGCATGCGCGAATAGAGCCGCGCATCGACCATCTTGATGCCCAGCGCCCCGCTGGTTTCCCGTTCCAGATAGTAGGACCCCCAGCTCGACGGGCCGCGCAGATTGACGATGGTGCGGATGCCGCGGCGCGCAAGATCCCGGACCTGTTCCGGCGAAGGCTGGTTCGAGCGCCAAACGCCGGGCGCGATCTCGTCCATATTGCGCCACCAAAGGCGCAGGACGCCGTGGTCGGACGCCATCATGTCGAGATAGGCGCGCCGCCGGTTCGCCGGCCTGGCCAGGTCGGCGCTCCAGCTCGCGCGCCATAGATTCTGCCGGTCTCGGAAGGCGGTTTTCAGGCGGGCAAGCAAGACAGCCATCGCGGGACAAGGGGAAAGGGCGCGGCATGCATAGGCAGCCGCCCCCCGTTTGACAAGCATGTGCCCTTGCGGCGCCCGCGGCCGCCCTCACACAAACGTGTCCGCGATTGAGTTGCCTGTCCGCTGCGGACATTCTCTAGTCGGTATGGTACAGAGTGCAGATCGGAGCCGCTTCATGCCGTTGTCCCTTGTTCGTTCGCTCGTCCTGTCCGGCTTGCTGGCCATTCTTGCCGCGCCCGCGCCCGCCCAGGCCGAAACCAGATCGCTCGTGGTCGCAGGCGGGTGTTTTTGGTGCGTGGAGGCGGACTTCGACAAGGTGGCCGGCGTGGTCGGCACCACCTCGGGCTATGCCGGCGGCGAGATGCGCAACCCGACCTATCGCAATCACGGCCGCCACCGCGAAGTGGTCAGGATCGACTACGACCCTTCCGTGACCGACTACCGAACGCTCGTCGACATCTTCCTGCGCACCATCGATCCGCTTGATTCCGGCGGCCAGTTCTGCGACCGCGGCCGGTCCTACGAAACGGCGATCCATGCCGCGGACGACACCGAGAAGCGGGCCGCGCTCGAAGCCGTCAACGCCGCCTCGCAAGCGCTCGGGCAGCCGGTCGTCACGCCGGTCGAGGGCCCGGTCGCCTTCTGGCAGGCCGAGGACTATCACCTCGACTATCATCTGAGCCAGGAGCGCGTCCTGACGCGGTTCGGCCTTGTCACCAAGGCACGCGCCTACAAGGGCTACCGCGCCGCCTGCGGGCGCGACGAGCGCGTCACGCAGATCTGGGGCGAGCAGGCCTATCGGGGGGTCGGCGAAGGTTAGAGCGCGTCTGGCTCGCGATGCCCGCAATCCACGGCCGCCCGCCGGCCGTGCGGCAAATTGCACACGAACGCCCCCCGGCCGGCGGGCGGCGTTTTCAACACGTTCGCACATGTGTCATAATGCCGATACACAAATCGGCAAGGGACTGTTCACCCAGACCGGACACAATGGCCATGGAAATCCAAAGCGTGACCTCGACCTTTGCGGGCGTCATTAGCGGCCGCACGCAAGCCAGCAGGCAGGCCGGCGACCCGCACATCGTCGACCAGTTGATCGCCGAGCGCGGCCAGACGCTGGTCAAGAGCCTGGCCTGGCCGTTGCTGCGGCCGGCGCTCTACAAGATCCTGCACTATGATCAGGCGGTGCGCATGGCCGACGCCGTCGCCGAGATGAAGGGGCTCGATTGCTTCGGCTACGTCTCCGACCTGCTGAAGCTGGATGTGCGCGTGTCCGGGGCCGGGCACCTGCCGCGCAAGGGCGCCTTCATCCTGGTCTCCAATCACCCGACCGGCATCGCCGATGGGATCGCCGTCCATGACATGCTCAAGGACACAAGGCCGGACTTCATGTTCTTCGCCAACCGCGACGCGATCCGCGTCTCCAAGGGGCTGGCCGACATCATCATCCCGGTGGAATGGCGCGCCGGCCAGAAATCGCATGCCAAGAGCCGCGAGACGCTGGTGCGCACCAACCGCGCCTTCAAGGACGGCAAGGCGATCGTGTTGTTCCCGTCCGGCCGCATCGCCTACTGGTCGCACGGCGCGCTGCGCGAACGGCCATGGATGGCGACCGGCATCCAGATGGCCAAGCGTTATGACGTGCCGATCGTTCCCATGCATGTCGAGGCCCGCAATTCCTGGCTTTTCTACCTGCTCGCGCACCGCAACCCGGAACTGCGCGACATGACCGTGTTCCATGAGTTGCTCAACAAGACCGGCAGCACCTTTTCGATGACGCTCGGCGCGCCGATCGCTCCCGAAGCGCTCGACGGGGACGTGCAGGACCTGACGCACGCCTTGCAGGGCCATTGCGAGCACCGGCTTAAGGACGACGCGGATGCGGTGTTTGCGCCCTGAACGCCACACTTGGAACGCCACACTTGGCGCATTCGACCGGACTTGAGCCGTGCCGCGATCGCGCGCCGGCCGCGCGCGGGGCCAAATTGCGCTGACTAAGCCGTTCCCAGGCCGTCACGCGATTGTCTGGCCGGTCTTGGCCCAGTCGGCCAGGAACGCGTCCAGCCCCTTGTCGGTCAGCGGGTGCCTGAACAGCGCCTTGAGCGTTGCCGGCGGCACGGTCGCCACGTCGGCGCCGATCAGCGCGGCCTGCTTGACGTGATTGACCGTGCGGATCGAGGCGGCGAGGATCTCGGTGCCGAAATCGTAATTGTCGTAGATGGTGCGAATCTCCTCGATCAGCTCCATCCCGTCCACCGCCAGGTCGTCGATGCGGCCCACGAAGGGCGAGATGAACGTCGCGCCCGCCTTGGCGGCCAAAAGCGCCTGGTTGGCCGAAAAGCACAGCGTCACATTGACCTGCCGGCCGCCCTGGGTGATCGCGCGGCAGGCTTTCAGCCCATCCATCGTCAGCGGCAGCTTGATGCAGATATTGTCGGCGATCGCGCCGAGCACATCGGCCTCTTTCATCATGCCGCCGAAATCGGTCGCGGTGACCTCGGCGGAGACGGGGCCTTCCACGATGTCGCAGATTTCCTTTGTCACCTCGCCATAGGGCCGGCCCGACTTCATGATGAGCGAGGGGTTCGTGGTCACCCCGTCGAGCAGGCCGATATCGTTGAGCGCACGGATTTCGTTGACGTCCGCCGTGTCGACAAAGAACTTCATGTCTTGTTTTCCCGCTTTCGGATTGCGCGGCCGCGCCGCTCGGTCGGGTTCCGTTTAGAGCAATCGGGCTGCAAGGTCACCCGCCATGAGGACCGATTCGCAAAAAGTTGCCCGAACCGTATCGGTTTTGGTGCCGACGCCGTCTCCGGTGCCCTACACCTATGCGCTGCCCGAAGCGTTGTCGGCCGCGCCGGGCGCGATCGTGAAGGTGCCGCTCGGCCCGCGCCAGGTGCCGGGCCTGGTCTGGGACGCGGCGGGGCGGGACGTGCCCGTCGATGCCGCGAAGCTGCGGCCGGTGACGGCCGTCTTCGACTGTCCGCCGCTCGCCGAAGACATGCGCCGCTTCATCGCATGGGTGGCGCGCTATACGCTGTCGGCGCCGGGCCTGGTCGCGCGCATGGCGCTGCGCGCGCCCGCCGCTTTCGAGCCCGAAGCGCCGGTGCCGGCGCTGCGGCTGACCGAAACGCGCCCCGAACGCCTGACCGCGGCGCGCGCGCGCGTGCTCGCCCTTGCCGCCGAAACGCGCCCGGCGTCCTGGACGCGCCCGGGCCTTGCCCATGCGGCGGGCGTGTCGCCGTCAGTGGTCGACGGACTGGCGAAGGCCGGCGCGTTCGAGGCGGTGACGCTGCCGCCGCCGCCGGTCGTCGCGCCGCCCGATCCGGCCCACGCGGTCCCCGATCTGCGCGCCGAGCAGGCCGGGGCCGCGCGAAGGCTTGCGGACGGGGTCGCCGCGCGCGCCTTTTCGGTCGCGCTGCTCGAAGGCGTCACCGGCGCCGGCAAGACCGAGGTCTATTTCGAGGCGATCGCCGCCGCGCTCGAAGCGGGCCGGCAGGTCCTGGTCCTGCTGCCGGAGATCGCGCTGACCCAGAGCTTCATCGACCGGTTCGAGGCGCGCTTCGGCGCCCCGCCCGCGCCCTGGCATTCGGACCTTCCGCCCAGGATGCGCGAGAAGGTCTGGCGGCAGGTGGTCGAAGGGCGCGTGCGCGTCGTCGCCGGCGCGCGCTCGGCGCTGTTCCTGCCGTTCGCCGATCTCGGCCTGATCATCGTCGACGAGGAGCATGACACGGCCTACAAGCAGGAGGACCGCGTCCACTACAATGCGCGCGACATGGCGGTGGTGCGCGCCAAGCTCGCCGGCTGCCCGGTCGTGCTGGTGTCGGCGACGCCGTCGGTGGAAACCCGCCACAATGCCCTTGAAGGCCGCTACAGGCACCTGACATTGCCGCGCCGGTTCGCCGACGCCGCCCTGCCCGATGTCAGGCTCGTCGACATGCGCAAGAGCCCGCCGGCGCGGGGCGGCTTCCTGTCGCCGGTGCTGCTGGAAGCCATGGCGCGAACGCTGGAGAAGGGCGAGCAGTCGCTCCTGTTCCTCAACCGGCGCGGCTATGCGCCGCTGACGCTGTGCCGGGCGTGCGGGCATCGCTTCGCCTGCGAGGATTGCTCGGCTTGGCTGGTCGAGCATCGGTTCCGGCGGCAATTGCAGTGCCATCATTGCGGCCATCACGAGCCGGTGCCCGAAGCCTGCCCGCAATGCGGCACGTTCGACCATCTGGTCGCCTGCGGGCCGGGCATCGAGCGCATCGCCGAGGAGACGCTTGGCCACTTCCCCGATGCGCGGGTGACCGTGCTGTCGTCGGACATGGCGGGCGGGGTCAAGCGCCTGCGGCTCGAAATGGAGGCGATCGCCGGGGGCGAGGCCGACATCGTCATCGGCACGCAACTGGTCGCCAAGGGCCACAACTTCCCGCTCTTGACGCTGGTCGGCGCGGTCGACGCCGATCTCGGCCTTGCCAATGGCGATCCGCGCGCGGCCGAACGCACCTTCCAGCTTCTGTCGCAGGTGACCGGCCGGGCCGGCCGCACGGGGCGGCGGAGCCATGGCCTGATCCAGACCTACCAGCCCGAGCATCCGGTGCTCAAAGCCTGCGCGAAGGGCGATCTCGACGCTTTCTACGCCGCCCAGATCGCCGAGCGCGCGCGCGGCCGGATGCCGCCCTTCGGCCGGCTGGCCGCGATCATCGTGTCGGCCGGCAGCCGCGCCGACGCCGAAGCCCATGGCCGGAGCCTGCGCGCCGCCGCCCCGGCGTCGCACGACATCATGGTTCTCGGGCCGGCCGAGGCGCCGCTCGCCATGGTGCGCGGACGGCACCGGTTCCGGCTCCTGGTGCACGGCACCGAGCGAGCCGACATGCAGGCCTATCTGCGCGCCATGATCGCCACGGCGCCCAACCCGCGCGGCTCGGTCCGCGTGGCGGTCGATGTCGACCCGCAGAGTTTTCTTTGACATAGCCCGATCCGCAACGCGCCCTCAGCAAAGGTTCCATCATGCTCACCCTCATACCCCCGCAAACGCCCGGCGAATGGCTCGCCTGGACCTCGGCCGTCATCACCGTCATCTTCGGCCTGATCTGCTTCTTCGCGCCGCGCGCGACCTTTCGCATCCTGCGCCTGCGCACCGCCGAAGGCGTGCCCGCAGCCCTGTCGGAGAGCCGGGCGACGATGGCCGGCTTCTATCTGGGGACCGGTCTTCTGGCGATCGTCTTCCAGCAGCCCTTCGTCTGGCTCGTGCTCGGCGCGGGATGGGCCTTCACGGCGCTCGGCCGGCTGGTTTCGATCTTCGCCGACAGGGGCAACAGCGGCTTCAACTGGGGCTCGCTGGCCTTCGAGATCGCGCTTGCGGCGGGCCCGCTCGCCCTTGCGCTGGGATATGTGCGCTGAAACCGTTCAAGAGCGCCTTTTGCCCTGTGACAAAAGGGTGGGCGGATCACCTTGCACCGCCAAAAACGCTATGCTAGACGGCGCTGGACCGGCTCTCGGAGGGGACGACCACTTTCCCGGCGGGCCGAAAAAAGAAAAATCAATTCAATGTGTTGACTTGCCTTCGCGTGGCACTTCGGCACATGCCCGAAAACAGGGACCTTCGGCGCGGTGGCCAGCATATCCCCCACTTCCTCGGTTGCCGATCGCTATGCCCGCTCGCTCTATGAGCTGGCCTCCGAATCCGGCGCGGTCGAGGCGGTCGGGACGGCCCTTGACGCCTTCGGGGTGCTGATCGGCGAAAGCGCCGATCTCAAGCGCCTGATCGAGAGCCCGGTCTTTTCCGCCGACGAGCAGTCGGCCGCGCTCGATGCCATTGTCGCCAAGGCCGGGCTCGAACCGCTTACGGCCAATTTCCTTCGGGTCGTCGCCCGCAATCGGCGCCTGTTCGCCCTGCCGGCGATCATCAAGGCGTTCGGGGCGATCGCCGCGCGCGCGCGCGGCGAGGTGATCGCCGAGGTCACGAGCGCCGCCGCGCTCAACGCCACGCAGGAAAAGGCGCTCAAGGCCACGCTCAAGCGGGTCGCCGGCAAGGACGTCACGCTGTCTGTGACGGTCGATCCGTCGATCCTGGGCGGCCTGGTCGTCAAGATCGGCTCGCGTCAGATCGATTCCTCGCTGAAGACGAAACTCTCCTCACTCAAGCTTGCACTCAAAGAGGTCGGCTGATGGACATCCGTGCCGCGGAAATCTCCGCAATCCTCAAGGACCAGATCAAGAATTTCGGCCAGGAGGCCGAGGTCTCGGAAATCGGGCAGGTGCTGTCGGTCGGCGACGGCATCGCCCGCATCTACGGGCTCGATCAGGTGCAGGCCGGCGAGATGGTCGCGTTCCCCGGCGGCATTGCCGGCATGGCGCTGAACCTTGAAAGCGACAATGTCGGCGCGGTGATCTTCGGCAACGACCGCGACATCAAGGAAGGCGACACGGTCAAGCGCACGGGCGCGATCGTGGACGTGCCCGTCGGCATGGAACTGCTTGGGCGCGTGGTCGACCCGCTCGGCAATCCGCTTGACGGCAAGGGTCCCATCAACACCGCCGAGCGCCGGCGCGTCGACGTCAAGGCGCCGGGCATCATCCCACGCAAGTCGGTGCATGAGCCGATGTCGACGGGCCTGAAGGCGATCGACGCGCTGATCCCAGTCGGCCGCGGCCAGCGCGAACTCGTCATCGGCGACCGCCAGACCGGCAAGACCGCGATTCTGCTCGACACGTTCCTGAACCAGAAGCCGATCCACGACAGCGGCCCTGAGAACGAGAAGCTCTACTGCGTCTATGTCGCCGTCGGCCAGAAGCGCTCGACCGTCGCCCAGTTCGTCAAGGTGCTGGAGGAGCGGGGCGCGCTCGACTATTCGATCATCATCGCCGCCACCGCCTCCGATCCGGCGCCGTTGCAGTTCCTGGCGCCGTTCGCCGGCTGCGCGATCGGCGAATATTTCCGCGACAATGGCAAGCATGCGCTGATCGGCTATGACGATCTGTCCAAGCAGGCCGTCGCCTATCGCCAGATGTCGCTCCTGCTGCGCCGCCCGCCGGGCCGCGAGGCCTATCCCGGCGATGTGTTCTACCTGCATTCGCGGCTTCTGGAGCGCGCGGCCAAGCTGAACGAGGACAATGGCGCGGGCTCGCTGACCGCCCTGCCGGTCATCGAAACGCAGGGCAACGACGTGTCCGCCTTCATTCCGACCAACGTGATCTCGATCACCGACGGGCAGATCTTCCTTGAGACGGACCTGTTCTTCCAGGGCATCCGCCCGGCCGTCAATGTCGGCCTTTCGGTGTCGCGCGTGGGCTCGTCCGCGCAGGTCAAGGCGATGAAGCAGGTCGCCGGCTCGATCAAGGGCGAGCTTGCCCAGTATCGCGAGATGGCCGCGTTCGCGCAGTTCGGCTCCGATCTCGATGCCGCCACGCAGCGCCTGCTCAATCGCGGCGCGCGCCTGACCGAACTGCTCAAGCAGCCGCAATTCTCGCCGCTCAAGACCGAGGAGCAGGTCGCGGTCATCTTTGCCGGCGTCAACGGCTATCTGGACGGCTTGCCGGTCGACCGGGTCGGCGCGTTCGAACAGGGTCTGCTCACGCATATGCGCGGCGAGGGCAGGGACGTGCTCGACGCCATCCGCGCCGAGCAGAAGCTGACCGACGAGATCGAGGGCAAGCTCAAGGCCGCCATCGACGCGTTCGCCAAGAGCTTCGCCTGACACGGGAAGGCCGCGTTCAAAAGGGTTTGACCGATGCCTTCATTGAAGGACCTTCGCAGCCGCATCTCCTCCGTCAAGGCGACGCAGAAGATCACAAGGGCGATGCAGATGGTCGCCGCGGCCAAGCTGCGCCGGGCGCACGAGGCCGCCGAGGCCGCGCGCCCCTATTCGCAGCGCATGGGCGCGGTGCTGGCCAATCTGGCCGCGTCCGTCGACGGCGATGACGCGCCGCGCCTGATGGCCGGCTCGGGCGGAGACCGGGTCCATCTTCTGATCTGCTGCACCGCCGAGCGCGGGCTTTGCGGCGGCTTCAATTCCTCGATCGCCAAGATGGTGCGCGAGGATGTCCGCCGCCTTCAGGGCGAGGGCAAGGACGTCAAGATCCTGTGCGTCGGCAAGAAGGGCTTTGACATCCTCAAGCGCGAATTCGCGCCGCTGATCATTGAACTCGTCGAACTGCGCGAGGTCAAATCGGTCGGCTTCGTCAACGCGGACACGATCGGCAGGAAAGTCATCGGCCTGTTCGAGGACGAAGCATTCGACGTCGCCACGCTCTACTATTCCGAGTTCAAGTCGGTGATCAGCCAGGTGCCGACAGGCCAGCGGATCATTCCGGCGACCGCCGACGACGATGCCGGCGGTGCGGGCGCCGCCGCGATATACGAGTACGAACCCGATGCGGGCGCCATCCTCGAAGACCTGGTGCCGCGCAACATTTCGGTGCAGATCTTCCGCGCGCTGCTTGAAAACGCAGCCGGCGAGATGGGCGCCAAGATGACCGCCATGGACAATGCCACCCGCAATGCCGGCGAGATGATCGACCGGTTGACGCTGAGCTACAACCGCCAGCGTCAGGCGCAGATCACCAAGGAACTCATCGAGATCATTTCGGGCGCCGAGGCGCTGTGATAGGGTCGAACCATGAGTGAGAACGCGGAAAATCTGGTTCCGGAGCATGTGCGGCAAATCTGGACTGCCGTTGAGGATATCAAGCAAGAGGTCTCGGATCTGACGTTTCGAATGTCGGCGTTTGAACGGGGCCAATCAAACATCGGATTTCGGCTTTCCAACCTTCAGGGCGCGATTTCGCAGGTGCAGCCGTCGGCAGCTTCGCGCCATAGGCGCGCCGACAAGCTCGAAGGCCGCGGCCAGACCGTTGGGGACCGGCGCTTGATCGACCCGAATCCCGGCTCGACCGGATTGAAAGCGAACTGAAACTGACCGACGCCTGAGGGCGTCACGCAATTGCGGAGCGGCCGGCCGGTCGCGCCACGAAAGAGGAAGCGAAGATGGCAAAAGCAGCAGCCAAGGCAAAAGCCGCGACCGGCAGGATCGAACAGGTCATCGGCGCGGTCGTGGACGTCAAATTCGATGATGCGCTGCCGGAAATCCTCAACGCGCTCGAGACCGACAACAACGGCGTGCGCCTGGTGCTGGAGGTCGCCCAGCATCTGGGCGAGAACATTGTGCGCTGCATCGCCATGGATTCGACCGAAGGCCTCGTGCGCGGCCAGCCGGTGGCCGATACGGCGACGCCGATCGCCATTCCGGTCGGCCCGCAGCTTCTGGGCCGCATCATCAACGTGGTCGGCGAGCCGATCGACGAGGCCGGCGAGGTCAAGGGCGAGGAGGTGCGCGGCATCCACCAGCCCGCGCCCGAATATGTCGACCAGTCGACCGAGGCCGAAATCCTTGTCACGGGCATCAAGGTGCTCGACCTGCTCGCCCCCTACGCCAAGGGCGGCAAGATCGGCCTGTTCGGCGGCGCCGGCGTCGGCAAGACCGTTCTGATCCAGGAACTGATCAACAATGTGGCCAAGGCCCATGGCGGCTTTTCAGTGTTCGCCGGCGTCGGCGAGCGCACCCGCGAGGGCAACGATCTCTATCACGAATTCATCGAATCGGGCGTGAACAAGGAAGGCGGTGGCGAAGGCTCGAAGGCCGCGCTCGTCTTCGGCCAGATGAACGAGCCGCCCGGCGCACGCGCGCGCGTCGGCCTGACCGGCCTGACCATCGCCGAATATTTCCGCGACCAGGGCCAGGACGTGCTGTTCTTCGTCGACAACATCTTCCGCTTCACCCAGGCGGGCTCGGAAGTGTCGGCGCTGCTCGGCCGCATCCCGTCCGCCGTGGGCTATCAGCCCACGCTCGCCACGGACATGGGCGCGTTGCAGGAGCGCATCACCACGACCACCAAGGGCTCGATCACCTCGGTGCAGGCCATCTATGTCCCCGCCGACGATCTGACCGACCCGGCGCCAGCGACCTCGTTCGCCCACCTCGATGCGACGACCGTGCTCAACCGCGCCATCTCCGAAAAGGGCATCTACCCGGCCGTGGACCCGCTCGATTCCAGCTCCCGCATGCTCGACCCGCAAGTGGTCGGCCAGGAGCACTATGACGTCGCGCGCGCCGTGCAGGCAACGCTCCAGCGCTACAAGTCGCTCCAGGACATCATCGCGATCCTGGGCATGGACGAACTCAGCGAAGAGGACAAGCTGACCGTGGCGCGCGCGCGCAAGATCGAGCGCTTCCTGTCCCAGCCCTTCTTCGTCGCCGAGGTGTTCACCGGCGCGCCGGGCAAGCTCGTCGACCTCGCCGATACGATCAAGGGCTTCAAGGGGCTCGTCGAAGGCGCGTACGACCATCTTCCCGAGGCCGCCTTCTATATGGTCGGCACCATCGAGGAAGCCGTCGAGAAGGCGCAAAGGCTGGCCGCCGAGGCCGCCTGATGTTATGAGGGCCGGGGGCCGCACGTGTGCGGGCGGCCCGCCGGGAGGGTGAACGCGTGAAGATCAACCTGATCGCCCAGATGGGAATGGCCGGCGCCCTGGTCGGTTTCCTGATCGGCCCGAACTCGCTCGACGAGTTCATCGGCATCATTCCGAACAACCCGGTGGTGCTGAACGTGCTCGTCGGAGCGTTGGTCGGGGCCGCGTTCGGCGTCCTGGGCTCGCTCGCCAAGGAGATTGACTGAGACCATGGCCGACGGCTTCAACTTCGAACTGGTTTCGCCCGAACAATTGCTCGTCTCGGCCGAGGTAAGCGCGGTCGTCGTGCCCGGAACGGACGGCTATTTCACCGTGCTGGCCGACCATGCGCCGACCATGTCGACATTGCGGCCTGGCGTTGCCGAGGTGACCCTTTCGGATGGCCAGGCTGACAATTACGTCGTTTTCGGCGGGTTCGTGGACGTCACGCCGCAGGCCTGCACCATCCTTGCCGAATCGGCGGTCCGTGTCGCCGACATCGATCGGGCGGACCTCGAACAGCGCATCGAGGACGCGCGCGAGGATGTGGCCGACGCCAGGGATGACGAGGCCCGCGCCAAGGCGCAGGCCTATCTCGACCAGCTCGCCACGTTGCAGGACGCGGTTCTGCCGGCCTAGAACGGCTCTGCTTGCCGCGCCCGGCCGGAAAGCTGTTTCTCCTTGCCCGCGCGTCAGTCGACGGCGTGGAATTCGGGCGGATAGGCGACCGGGCCCGCATAGCCCTCAAGGCCGCCCGGGGCGAGTTCGAGCGCTTGCAGGGCATCGCTCTGATAGGCGCAGCGGACGGGCTCGGCGAGCGACCGCTTGAAGCCGAAGCGGCGGTAATAGGCCGGATCGCCCAGCACGAAGACGCTCTTCCAGCCCCCGCGCCGCGCCTGTTCCAGCGCGCGCCGCGTCAGTTCGGTGCCGATCTTGAAATCGTGCCATTCGGGATCGACCCCCAGCGGACCGAGACCGAGCGACCGCTCCGGCCCGGACAGTTCGGACAGCACGACATGCCCGACGACCATGGCGTCGATCTTCGCCAGCATGTCGATCGTCACCGTCGCCCCTTCCAGCAGGGCGACGGCCAGGTCCGCCTCCGCGTCCCGGCCGAAGGCGCGCCTGTGGACCGCGCGCACGGCGATCCTGTCCTCCGGCGCCGACGGGCGAAAAACGGTCTTGCTGATGATCATGGCTTCATCCCGTAGCGGCTGCATATGACAATCAGGTGTTCACGCGCGCGCCGCCGTCAGCTGCGCGTGCCGGCCAGATGGCCGAACATGGCGACGACCTGGCGGTAGGCGTCGCGCTTGAAGTCGACGATGCCGTCGGGAAGCGTCGCCATCTCGACCCATCGCCAGGCGTCGAATTCCGGGTCGTGACCATCGGGCGGCGGATCGACCCGGATCTCGCTCTCGCCGCCGGTGAAGCGGAAGGCGAACCAGTGCTGCTCCTGCCCGCGATACCTGCCCTTGAGCCCGATGCCCATCATGTGCGCGGGCAAATCGTAGCGGACGGCGCGGGGCGCCCGCTCGATCAGCTCGACCGAGCGGATACCGGTTTCCTCGTAGAGTTCGCGCCGGGCGGCCGGAAGCGGGTCCTCGCCCGGATCGATTCCGCCCTGCGGCATCTGCCAAAGAAGCGGCGCGCCGGAATATTCGGTGTTGCCCTGCTTCATGCGGCGGCCGACCCAGACGAGCCCCTGCCGGTTGAGCACCATCATGCCGGCGCAGGGGCGGTAGGGCAGCGTGTCGGCCGGCACGGTCTTTGCGGACATGGCGGCTACCGGCTCCGGCCGGCGAGCGATGCGACGCCGACCAGTTCGAAGCCGCGCTTCTTGGCGTCTTCCGCCCAGTCGGCGACGGTGCCGACGGTCAGTTCGAGCGCCGAGCCGCTGCCGACGGCATAGCCGCGCGCCGCGGCCAGTTCCTCAAGGGCCTTCAGCCGCGTTTCGATGTCGCCGCGCCGGCGCGAGGCGTCGATGACGATGTCGGCCGACAGATAGGGCACGCCCCGCGCGCGCGCGGCATCGGCCAGCGGCTGGCCGCCGGCCGACCCGTCGTTGAAGAACAGGAGGCCGCGATGGGCGAGATCCCCCAGAACGGGGGCCATCGCCGCCTCGTCGGCGGCGAAGCGCGCGCCCATATGGTTCATCACCCCGGTATAGTTGGTCAGCCGGCCGAGCGCCCAGTGCAGCTTCTCAAGATTGGCTTCGGCGGACGAGGCCAAGCGAAGCGTGCGCGGTCCGGGGTCGATCTCGGGATATCCGTGCGGCTCCATCGGCACCTGGACGAGCAGTTCGTGGCCCCCCTTGCGCGCCTCGCCCATCCAGCGCCGCAGCGAATGGCCGGTCGACGCGAAGGCCAGCGTGATTTCGGGCGGCAGGATCTCGATCGCGCGGTGGCTGCCGGTCTGGGACAGGCCGAGGCCGCCAATGACGATCGCGATCCGCTTGCCCCTGTCGCCCGACCAGGGGCGGGCGTAGATGTCCATCGGGCGGCGGCCATCGTCCGTGCGCACCGGCAGCGGCCCGAAATCGCTGTCTTCGAGCGCACCCTCCTCGGGCAGGTGCGCCACCTGAAGGGGCTGGCCCACGCGCGCGGCCGCCGGATCGCGCACGGTGATGATCTTCGGCCCGCCCGGCGAGACCTGCCGGCCGCCATCGTCGAATGTCGGCAGCGGCAGGTCGGACGTCCGGCGGTCCGCGCCGCCGTCTCCGTAGACGATGTTGACGTCCGCGCCCTCGCTCGCAGCGGGATCGGACACGGTGACGGCGCCGGTCGTCAGGGTGCCGCCCCGTCCGGTCGCGGCCGGCGCGGGGAGGGTGAGGAGCGTGGTTTCCCGCGCCGGGCCGCCCGTTGCGAGGATCGCCAGATTGGCGCCCGCCAGCACCAGGGCGAAGGCGAGCGCGGCGCCAACACCGGACCAGCGGCCTGCCCTTTGCGCCGGTGCCTGCGTGCCGACCGCCTTTTTCGGCCTGTCGGCGCCCAGCGGTGCGTGAAGGTCGGTCATGAACGGTCTCGCACCTGGGAAAGGAGGCGAATCAAAGGGCCGCCGGTCGACGGCGGCCCCGATGTTCATGCCTCATGGACGGTTTGGCAATGGCGCGTGCGGTCAGTTCGGGATCGCCTCGCTCGGATCGGCCGGGAAGGCGGCGTGGGCAACCTCGCCCCGCAACAGCGACAGCGCATATTGCAGCTGATCGTCCTGTTCGGCGTCCTGCGGGACATAGGCGATCGAGCCGGAGCCGTTCTCGTCCTCCTCTTCGCCCTGGATATGGCCGCGCAGGTCGGATTCGCCGCGCGCGAGTTCATCCTGCCGGTCGCGCAACTCCTGGGGAAGGGTCTGCTGCACCTCGATGTCCGGCGTGATGCCCTTGCCCTGGATCGACGTTCCGGCCGGCGTGTAATAGAGCGCCGTGGTCAGGCGCAGCGCGCCCGCCTCGCCCAGCGGGATGATGGTCTGCACCGATCCCTTGCCGAAAGACCGGGTGCCGACGACGGTCGCGCGGCGGTGGTCCTGAAGTGCGCCGGCGACGATCTCGGAGGCCGATGCGGAGCCGCCATTGATCAGCACGACGACGGGCTTGCCGTCAAGCAGGTCGCCGCGGCGGGCCGAAAAGCGCCGGCTGTCGCGGTCGTCGCGCCCGCGCGTGGAGACGATCAGGCCCTTTTCGAGGAAGGCGTCGGAAATGCTGATCGCCTGGTCGAGCAGGCCGCCCGGGTTGAGGCGCAGGTCCAGCACGATGCCTTGGAGATTGTCCTCGCCGATCTGCTCGGTCAGTTGCTCAAGGCCCTCGCGCAGATCGTCATAGGTCTGTTCGGTGAACGAGATGACCCGCAGATAGCCGACATCGCCCTCGGTGCGGACCTTGACGGCCTGAAGCTTGATGATGTCGCGGACGATGGTGATCTCGACCGGCTCGGCCAGGCCTTCGCGCAGGATCGTCAGCTCGATCGGCGTGTTCACCGGTCCGCGCATTCTCTCGACCGCCTGCTGCAAGGTCAGGCCGCGCACCTCCTCGCCGTCGATCCGGGCGATCAGGTCGCCGGCGAGAACGCCCGCCGCCTCGGCGGGCGTGCCGAACATGGGCGCGATCACCTTGACGAGTTCGTCTTCCATCGTCACCTCGATGCCCAGCCCGCCGAACTCGCCACGCGTCTGGGTGCGCATGTCCTCGGCGTCCTCGGCGTTGAGGAAGGACGAGTGCGGGTCGAGCGCGGTCAGCATGCCGTTGATCGCGTTCTCGATGAGCTCCCTTTCCTCGGGCGCCTCGACATAGTTGGCGCGCACGCGTTCGAAGATGTCGCCGAAGATGGCCAGTTGACGGTAGGTCTCGCTCCCGGCCGCGTTCGCCGGCATCAGCGGCTGGCCGGCAACAAGAAGCGTCGTCGCGGCGCCGACCAGCGCGCCGGCAAACAAGAGGCTAGCTCTGCGAAACATCTTGGTCATGTCCTTCCTGCTCCGGCCGCTTCCCACCAGGGGGAGGGGTCGACCGGTTTTCCGTTCTTCCTGAATTCAACATAGAGCGTCGGACTGTCATTTTCAGTGGCCGCCGCCGTCACGCCGGCCAGCCGGATCGAACCCATGATCCCGACCGGCTCGCCGCCGGCCACGAACTGGCCCCGTGAGACCTCGATCCGGTCCATGCCCGCCAACACAATATGGTATCCGTCGCCAGCGTCCAGTATCAAGAGGTTACCATAGGCGCGAAACGGGCCGGCATAAAGCACCCAGCCGTCCGCCGGGGCCGTCACGATTGCGTTAGGCGTGGTCTGTAGCGTATCGCCGCGGGCCAGGCTTCCCAGCCCGTCATCGTCGCCAAATGCGGTGATTGTGCGGCCCGCCACCGGATGTTCGAGCTGGCCGGCGAGGGCGTCGAAAGGTGTCGAGGGCGCGATGCGCCTCTGGCGCTCGGCCAGTTCCTCGGCGCGCCGGCGGCTGGCTTCGAGCCGCGTCCGCGCCTCCCGTTCGGCCTGTCGCGCCGCCTCCAGGCGCTCGCGGGCAGCTCGCTCGGCGCTCTCCCGCGCAACCCGCTGGGCCTCCTGCCGCGCCGCGCGGGCGCTTCGTTCGGCCTCTTGGGCTTCGAGCCGGGCCCGTTCCGCCGCCGCCCGCGCGGCCTGGATGTCCTCTTCGAGCGCCATGATCAGCGCCTGGAGATCGCGCGCCTCCCCGGCGAGCCGGGCGGCGCGCCGCTCCTGTTCGGCCAGTGCCTCGGCGGCGCCGCTTTCGAGCGCACGCTTTTCCTCGACGAGCACGGTCAGGCGCGCCCGCTCCTCGGCCTGGGCGGCGCGCGCCGTCTCAAGGCGAGCCCGCTCTTCGGTGATCGATGCGGTCAATTGACCCAATTCGGCCAAATCGGCGTTCAGCCGCTCCGTCTCGGCGCGCATCTCCGGCACGACGGCGCCCAGCAGTATCGCGCTGCGCACCGATGCCAGCGCATCGTCGGGCGTCACGAGGATGGCAGGCGGCGGATTGAGGCCCATGCGTTGCAGCGCGGCCAGTACCTCGGCCAGCAGGGCGCGGCGGTCCCACAGCCTCGTGCGAAGCGACGACGCCTGCGCCTTCAGGCTTTCCAGCCGGCCCTCAAGCGCCACAATGTCGAGCCCGAGCTTCCGCTCGGTCTTTGCGGCGGCGATCAGGGTGGTGGTGATCGCGGCGCGGTCCGAGCGGATCGTCTCGATTTCGCGCGCAAGCTCGGCCGCGCGCGCGCCGGCAACGCCGCGTTCGCCCAGCACGCGTTCCAGTTCCTCGACGGACCTGCCGAGCCGCGCTTCCATATCGGCGGTGGCCGTGGCGGTGGCGGTGGCGCTGTCGGGCGCAACGACCGGCTGGGCCGAGGCGCAAGGCCCGATCAGGGCGGCAACAAGCGCCAAGGCCGCTGTTCGTTTTGTCCTGCCGCGCGCCAAGGCGTCGTCTCGCTCCGTGGTCGAATCAGGCGGTTCGTTCCGGGCACTATCGGCATCCGGTGACGCCGAGAAAACCTGCAAAGGCGGCAATTGTTGGTCGGCGCTCACGCACGGTGATAGGGATGGCCGGCGAGAATGGTCGCAGCGCGGTAGAGCTGCTCGGCGACGAGGATGCGGGCGATCTGGTGCGGCCAGGTCATGGCGCCGAGCGCCAGATGCAGATCGGCACGGGCCAGAAGCTCCGGCGCGTGCCCGTCCGGCCCGCCAATGGCGAAGACGGCGCGGCGGACGCCGTCATCGCGCAGGCGGGCTATTCGGCTTGCCAGGCCGTCCGATGTCAGCGACTTGCCGGCTTCATCAAGGGCGATCAGGGCGCAGGCCCGGCCATCGGCGAGCGCCAGGCACCGGGTGCTTTCCTCGACCCTGCGCCGGCCGGGCGAGGCGGCGCGGCTTTCGGCGATCTCGGTCACGCCTTCCCATGTCAGGCCGACCGCCGGTCCGGCCTTGCCGAGCCGGTCGAGGTAACGGCCGGCCAGTTCGGCCTCGGGTCCGCTCTTCATGCGGCCGACGGCAAAGACGATCAGCCGCATGACGGAGCTTGCGCGGTGAGCGGACGGGCTTACTAGGCCACAAGGCCTAGTGCAGCGTGTCCGTCTCCGCCTGGCTGTCTTCCGCCCACATCTTTTCGAGCGCGTAGAACGCACGCACTTCGGGGCGGAAGATGTGAACGATCACGTCGCCCGTGTCGATCAGCACCCAGTCGGCGCCCGAAAGGCCCTCGACGCGGGCGGCGCCGAAACCGGCACCCTTGAGCGCGCGCAGAAGATGGTCGGCCACCGCGCCGACATGGCGGTGCGAGCGGCCCGACGCGATGACCATATGGTCGGCGAGGGCGGACTTGCCCTTTATGTCGAGGGAGACGATGTCTTCGGCCTTGGAGGCATCAAGGCTTGCAAGGACGGTTCGAAAAATCCGCTCCGCAACGGCGCGGCCGTCGGGATCGGAGGGCGAAGGCACGGCGACGGCCTTCTTCAGGGTCTGTGTTCTCAAGAGCTTCCTTTCAATGAACACCGGACACATGTGGACGATTCGGCATCCACACCCACAAGATATGCATGGGCGTCTGACAGTTTCAAGACAGGTCGGTTTACCCGCTTTTAACGGCGCCGCGCCGCGCTCCGGTTCGGCGTCTGCGTGCCGTTGCGGATCGCGGTCGAGGAAAGCGGCGAGCGGGGGCCGTGGATGAACGTCCAGGCCGGCGGGTCGAGGTGCGCAAGAAGCGCCGCGTCGTTCTCGTCGAGCCGGGCGCGGGCGAACGTCTTGGCCATCACAGAGGACAGGAAGGCCAGTGTCGAGCCCGGCCGGTCGACGACCGCGATCGGGAAACGCATGGCGATGGCGCGCCAGTCCTGCCAGTGGTGGAACGTCGCCAGATTGTCCGCGCCCATGATCCAGACGAAGCGGACCGTGGGGTTGCGCGCCTTGACGATGGCAAGGGTCTGGGCCGTGTAGCGCACATTGTGGCGCGCCTCGAACGCGGTGACCTTGACGCGCGGGTCCCGGTTGATGGCCTGCGACCAGCCGATGCGCTCGGCGAGCGGGGGCAGCGCGTCGTTTCGCTTGAGCGGGTTGCCGGGCGTGACCATCCACCAGACCTGGTCGAGCGCGATGCGGCGCAGGGCGAGTTCGGCGACCAGAAGATGGCCGTCATGGGGCGGGTTGAACGTGCCGCCGAACAGGCCGACGCTCATGCCCGGCTCGACATGCGGCATGCGCAGATGCTGGGCGCCGACGCCGGCATGGTCGAACGTCATCTGGGTCGTGGTCCCCCGCGCGCCGGATCGGCGTCAGTTGATGGTCACGGGCGCGTCTGGCCGGAGCCGCGCACGCGATAGTTGAAGGAGGTGAGCTGTTCGACGCCGACGGGCCCGCGGGCATGCATCTTGCCGGTGGCGATGCCGATCTCGGCGCCCATGCCGAACTCGCCGCCGTCGGCGAACTGGGTGGAGGCGTTGTGCAGCACGATCGCCGAGTCGATCTCGGCGAAGAAGCGCGCCACGGCCCCGGCGTCCTCGGCGAGGATCGCCTCGGTGTGGTTGGAGGAATAGCGGCCGATATGGCCGATCGCGCCGCCGACGCCATCGACGAGAGCGACCGAGATGATGCTGTCGAGATATTCGGTCGACCAGTCGGCCTCCCGCGCGGGCGCCGCCTTCGGCCAGGCGGCGCGCACGGCCTCATCGCCGCGGATCTGGCAGCCGGCCTTGTCGAGCGCGTCCAGGATCGGCGCGAGCACCCGGTCCGCCGCGGCGCGATCGACCAGAAGCGTCTCGGCGGCGCCGCAGATGCCGGTGCGGCGCATCTTGGAATTGACCGTCACCTCGACCGCCATCTCAAGCGCGGCCGAACCGTCCACATAGACATGGCAGATGCCTTCAAGATGCGCGAAGACCGGCACGCGCGCGTCGGCCTGCACCCGCTCGACCAGCCCGCGCCCGCCGCGCGGCACGATCACGTCGATGGCGCCGTCGAGGCCCTTGAGCATCTCGCCCACCGCCTGACGGTCGGTGACCGGCACGCGCTGGATGGCGTCGGCCGGCAGCCCGGCCCTTTCGAGACCGTCGACCAGGCAGGCATGGATGGCGCGCGAGGAGTTCGCCGAGTCCGAGCCGCCGCGCAGGATCACCGCGTTGCCCGCCTTCAGGCACAGCGCGCCGGCATCGGCGGTCACGTTCGGCCGGCTTTCATAGATGACGCCGACCACGCCCAGCGGCGTGCGCACGCGCTCGATGCGCAGCCCGTTGGGCCTGTCCCACCGGGCGATGACGCTGCCGACCGGATCGTCGAGCCCGGCGATGGCGCTTACGCCCTCGGCCATCGCCTTGACGCGTTCGGGCGTCAGCGCGAGCCGGTCCAACAAGGCGCTCGACAGGCCGGCCGCGCGGGCCGCCTCCATGTCGGCCCGGTTGGCGGCGAGAATGTCCGCCTGGCCGGCGAGGATCGTCTCGGCCATCGCGTCGAGCGCTTCGTTCCTGGCGCCGGCCGGCGCGATCGCCAAGGGCGCCGCGGCGGCCCTGGCCCGCGCGCCCATCCCGGCCATGACGGCGGCGATATCGGTACGGGCCTTATCGGTATCGGCCTTGTCCGCGCGGGTCAGCATGGCGATCGTCCCTTTCACAGGGTCCGTCTTTTACATGCCGCCCATGGCGAGGGCAACGCCGGTTTCAACGGTGCGCGCCCATGACCAGATCGTCGCGATGGACCATGGCGGCGCGCGGCGCGTGACCGAGAACGGCCTCGATCTCGTCGGTCTTGCGGCCGGCGATCGCGCGGGCCTCGGCGGCACCATAGGCGGCAAGACCACGGGCGATCTCGCCACCGCCGTCGAGCGCGATGGCGACCGTGTCGCCGCGCGCGAAGTCGCCCTCGACGCGTTTCACGCCGGCCGGCAGCAGCGACTTGCCCTGCCGAAGCGCCCGGTGCGCGCCCGCGTCCACCGTCAGCGTGCCGCGCGGCTCCAGCTTGCCGGCGATCCAGCCCTTCCAGGCCGAGACGGGGGTGGGCGAAGCGGCGAACCATGTGGCGCGCGCGCCTTCTTCGAGCGCGGTCAGCGGACGGTCGACCGTGCCGCGCGTGATCACCATCGCGGTGCCGCCGGCGGTGGCGATGCGGCCGGCCTCGATCTTGGTGCGCATGCCGCCGCGCGCGGTCTCCGACGCCGAACCGCCGGCCATCGCCTCGATCTGGGGCGTGATGGCCGCGACGCGGGCAATGTGTTCGGCGGCCGGATCGCGCGCGGGCGGCGCCGAATAGAGCCCGTCCACATCCGACAGGAGCACCAGAAGATCGGCGTTCATCATCACCGCGACGCGGGCGGCCAGCCGGTCATTGTCGCCGTAGCGGATTTCGCTGGTCGCCACGGTATCGTTCTCGTTGATGACGGGAATCGCGCCGACCTTCAGCAGCGCTCCGATGGTCGCGCGCGCGTTCAGATAGCGCCGGCGCGTCTCGGTATCGTCCAGGGTGACGAGCACCTGGCCCGTGGTGACGCCATGGCGGGCGAGCGAAGCGTTCCAGGCATGGGCGAGCGCGATCTGCCCGACGGCCGCCGCGGCCTGGCTTCCTTCGAGCTTGAGCGTGCCGCCGGGCATGTCGAGGATCGTGCGGCCGAGCGCGATGGCGCCTGAGGAAACGACGAGGATCTCGTGGCCATCGGCGGCAAGGCCGGCCAGATCGTCGCACAGGCTGTCGAGCCAGGCCGCGCGCAGGCCGCAGGCCCGGTCGACCAGAAGCGCCGAGCCGATCTTGACTGTGATGCGCTTGTGCGCGGCAAGGCCCATCGTTCACCGCCCCCCATCGAGCGGTCGCCACGGGCGGGCCTGCCGCCCGGCGCTGCGATCGGCGCTCCGCGCTTGCTCGACGGCCGCCATCAGGGCGCGCAGCGCCGCCTCCACGCCCTCGCGCGTGGCCGACGACAGCAACAGCGGCGCCCGGCCGCCTATCGCCTCAAGCCGGGCCGCCATGTCGGCGCGCGCGGCGTCGTCGGCCAGGTCGGCCTGCGACAGGGCCAGCACTTCGGGCTTGTCCGCAAGGCCCTGGCCATAGGCCTCAAGCTCGCCGCGGACGGTGCGGTAGGCAGCCTCGACATCGTCCTCGCGCGCCGACACGAGATGCAGCAGAACGCGCGTGCGCTCCACATGGCCCAGGAAGCGGTCGCCGATGCCCGCGCCCTGCGAGGCGCCCTCGATCAGCCCGGGAATGTCGGCGAGGACGAATTCGCGCGCGTCGATCCGCGCGACGCCCAGATTGGGGTGCAGCGTGGTGAACGGATAGTCGGCGATCTTCGGCCTGGCGGCGGTCACCGAGGCGAGAAAGGTCGACTTGCCCGCGTTGGGCAGGCCGACAATACCCGCATCGGCGATCAGCTTCAGGCGCAGCCAGATCCAGCGCTCCTCGCCTTGCTGTCCGGGATTGGCGCGGCGCGGCGCCCGGTTGGTCGAGGACTTGAAATGCGCGTTGCCGAACCCGCCATTGCCGCCGCGGGCCAGGCGATGCCGGTCGCCGATATTGACCAGATCGCAGATCGGCGTTTCATTGTCCTGTTCGAGCACCTGCGTGCCGGCGGGCACGGGCAGAACGACATCGGGGGCGCCGGCGCCCGTGCGGGTCTTGCCCATGCCGTGCTGGCCGGTCCTGGCCTTGAAATGCTGCCTGTAGCGATAGTCGATCAGCGTGTTGAGCCCGTCCACGGCCTCGACCCAGACATCGCCGCCCCGGCCGCCGTCGCCGCCGTCGGGGCCGCCGAACTCGATATACTTCTCGCGCCGAAACGAGACGGCGCCGGCGCCGCCGTCGCCCGATCGAATGTACACCTTGGCCTGGTCGAGGAATTTCATCGCATTGTCACGGTTGCCGCTGTAAGGGTCGGCGGATCGGGAGCGGTGGTTCGGACGGCTACGGGGCGCAGTCTGTAGCGTATCGAAACGCGCCTTGCGAGCATTATCGATGGGCGGCACGGGGACGCGACGATGATCAGCGCTGTCAGTTACAACATTCAGTACGGCTTCGGGTTCGATGGAACCTGCGATCTGGGCCGGATCATCGCGCGTGTCCGGGCCGCCGATGTGATCTGCCTGCAGGAGGTGACGCGTGGCTACGTCAAGAATGGCGGCATGGACATGGTCGAAGCGATCGTTGCGGCGTTGCCGAGCCACTTTTCGGCGTACCATCCGGCCGCCGATCTGGACATGGGCGGCGCGATCGTCGACGGCGTGGCGGTCAACCGCCGGTTCCAATTCGGCAACATGGTGCTGTCGCGATGGCCGCTGACGGCGGTGCGCGGACATTTGCTGCCCCGTTCCTGGCGCAAGGACGCGTTCAACCTTCAGCGCGGCGCGCTCGAAGCGCGGATCGACACGCCGGCCGGCCCGATCCGGTTCTATTCGGTGCATCTGGACCATGTGGATGCGCGCGAGCGCATGGCGCAGATCCGCGCGCTCAAACGGATCGCGGGCGATTTCGCCCGCACCGGCGGCGCGATCACCGGGGCGTTCGAGTTTGGCCTGCCGGACATGGAGGACCGGGGCGATTTCGTCCTGATGGGCGATTTCAACTGCGAACCGGATTCCGATGAATATCGCCTGATGGTCGACGATGGCGCGATCGTCGAGGCGACCGCGACCGATCCGGGCTGGAGCTGGCGATCGGCCTTAGGCGAGGAGCCGGTGCGGCGACGGCGGCTCGATTATGCCTTCTGCAACACGGCGCTGGCGGCGCGGGCGAAGGGCACGCGGATCGACCGCGAGGCCGAAGGCTCGGACCATATGCCGGTCTGGATCGAGATCGCGGGCTGAGCGGCCCGGCAAGGCGCGGCTCAGCCGGTTTCGGCCTTGCGGGCCAGCCAGTTTTCGCGGCTCAGCCGATAGCGCTCCATGGCAACGCGCCCGGCGGCGATCGTGTCGATATGGTCGTGGCCGGTGAACTCGAAGCCCTGCTTGACGAGCACCTGGCGCGAACGCGGATTGACCGTGCGCGAGCCGGCATAGATGACGTTGGCGCCGGTCACCCGGAAGGCGAGATCGACCACCGCGCTCGCCGCTTCCGATGCGTAGCCCTTGCCCCACCAGCTCCGTCCGAGCCAGTAGCCGACCTCCAGATCGCCCGAGGGCGGGCGGTTGGTGACCGCGCACATGCCGATCAGCCGGCCCGTGTCGGCAATCGTCACCGCATAGACATAGCCTTCGACCCGGCCGTCATGGATGGCGTTGATGTAGGCGATCGCGTCCGCCCGCTTGTAGGGGTGGGGCATGCGCGCCGTCATCTCGGCGATCTCGCGGCTGTTGGCGATGATCGCCAATTCGTCGGCATCGTCGAGCACGGGCATGCGCAACACCAGGCGATCGGTGGCGAGAACGGGCGTGTTCAGCGAGAAGGGCCGGCTTTCGGGCTGACGGTAATCGGGCTTTTCGGCGGAGCTGATCATGGGTTCGGTCCGAATCAAAAGGGAGTTGATGCCTGCCCCAACTCCCCTTTGAAAACGCTCTACTCCCGGGTGTTGGAACGCCGGGCGCTTTATCGACCTGCCCGGTCAGTCGCTGGTCGCCATCACCGATACATAGGTGCGGCCATTGGCTTTCCTGCGGAATTCCACCGCGCCGTCGGCGAGGGCGAACAGGGTATGGTCCTTGCCGATCCCGACATTGGTCCCCGGGTGCCACCGGGTGCCGCGCTGGCGCACGATGATGTTGCCGGCGGTCACCGACTGGCCGCCGAACTTCTTGACGCCAAGGCGCTTGGATTCCGAATCACGTCCGTTGCGCGACGATCCGCCCGCTTTCTTGTGTGCCATCTTATCTCTCCTGCCGCAGTCGGCGTCTTAATGCGTCCCGACCGGGCGTGCCGTCCTTATGGGCGTTTCCGGCGGGCGGTTCAAGGGTGAAGCTGTTGTGCGGCGCACCCGGCCTTGCACGGTCTCAGCCGGCGCGCTCCCTGGCCTGGGCCTGCCAGTCCTCGATCTGCGCCGCGCTGAACGGCATGTGCTCGTCGATCCGGGCAATGTCGTCGGCGGTCAGCGCGGCGATCTGCGCGAAGGTGGTGATCCCCTGCTCGTTGAGCTGGCCTTCGGCGACCGGGCCGACGCCCTTGAGCTCGGTCAGCTTGTCCTTTTCGCCGTCGGGCGCGGTGAACAGCGGGCCTTCTGGCGCGGCCCCGGCCCCCGGTGCGGGCGACTCGGCCTTCGGTTCGGTCTTCGGGGCCTTGGCCGGTGCGGACTGCTTCTTGGTCGGCTCGGCCGAGGGCTTGGCGCCGTCCGTCAGAATCTCGCGGATGCGCACGGTGGTCAGCAACTGGCGGTGGCCGCGCTTGCGGCGCGAATTCTGCCGCCGGCGTTTCTTGAAGGCGATCACCTTCTTGGCGCGACCCTGTTCGACGACATCGGCGGTGACCATGGCACCCTCGACGCGCGGGCTGCCGAGGGTGACATCGGCCCCATCGCCGACGGCGAGCACCTCGGTGAACTGGACCGTTTCGCCGGCATCGCCGTCGAGTTTTTCGAGCGTGAGCACATCATCGGTGGCGACGCGATACTGCTTGCCGCCGGTCTTGATGACTGCGAACATCGTTTTTCCCTTCGTGTTCGATACGGCTCTGGCACGCCCGGATCCCACACGCACAGGGCGCCATGGGCGATCGGCACGCCGGCCGGCTTCTTGTTCAGTCTTTCCGGATTTTCCCGTTTTCTTGCCTTTCGAGCGACGCCCGTGCCGGGTCTTTCGCCAACGGGTCTTTCGCCAAAAGGAGCAAGGCGCGGTCCGACCGCGCCACGCTGGCGCTTGCTATGGTGGGCGGAGCGCGAAAAGTCAAGCGGGACCGGCCGGACAATGGACCGTTACGTCTTGTTTTGGGCGGACCTTGGCGCTAGACAGCGCGGCACTGCGTGCGGAGAGGTGGCTGAGCGGTTGAAAGCGCCGCACTCGAAATGCGGTATAGGGGCAACTCTATCGGGGGTTCGAATCCCTCCCTCTCCGCCACCCTGGAACATAAGTGCGAACGGCGTTCGCCGCCGATTCTACGCCATTTGAAGCCGCCAGCACCGGCAGCAGGGTGTT